>JAENZK010000184.1 GCA_016841285.1 Guptibacillus hwajinpoensis
ATGCTTCAAATCCAATTGGAACAACTAATGTCGTCGCTGTTGATTCCAAAATCGAAAACGCTTTAACGCGATTCCCTGGTAAAAGATTTTCCATTGAATAAATATTTGCATCAAGATATTCTCCATCCCAGTACACTGTCCGTGTTCCCAACAATGCCTCAGCAGGTGGCGTTTCACCTGATAAAGGTTCTTCTGGAATCTTTGGTTTCGCAACCTCAACAGTACCTCGTACGATTGCACCAGTGATTGAATAACCTAACTCAGGGGATAATGCTGACTTCGCATAAACTCTCGTATACATTTCTTCAAATGCCTGCACAAGTGCATCATAATCTTCAACACTTTTAAACTCAGAAATAGGTGCTTCAATTTCTAAATCATTCAGCTGGCCTTGATACTGCATTCTGTAAAGAAGACGAAAATTAACTTCTTCAGGAGAGTAATCATTCTTTTCAAACTCTTCTGCTACTTTTTTCTTCAATTCATCCCAAGATGACTGCAGTTCCGCGCCTGCTTTAAGAACATCTTCCCACTCCGGTTTTTCAGCAACGTTAATATCTAATGTTTTATCATAACGGTACTCAAAATCTGCTGCCCCACATCCAAATGCGGAGAATCCTGCTGCCCAAGCAGGGATTAGAACATCTTCAAAACCTAGTCCCTTTGTATATCCCGCTGTATGTAACGGGCCTCCTCCACCATATGAGAAGCAAACATATTGTGATGGTGAATAACCTTTTCCAAGAACCATAGATTCCAAATAATTTCGTAGTTGAGACTCTAATAGTGCTATAACACCAAAAGCAGCATCTTCTACAGAAAGTCCAAGCGGATCGGCAATTTGTTGTTTGACAGCTTCATATGCCCGTTCTTTAGATAGCTTAATGAGTCCACCGATGAAATTATCAGGATTAATTAACCCTAAAACAACATGGCAATCTGAGACGGTGACGGTATCAAGTCCCCCCTGTGGATTACAAACACCAACACGAGAGCCAGCACTGTCAGGTCCTAATGTTAAATTTCCGTAGTTTGGATCAACCCGTACGAAACTTCCTGTTCCGGCTCCAGTTGTATCCATAGCAACTAGTGGAAGAGAAAGGACCATTCGAGCCATGTCAGGGCTTGTATTGATTGCTAAATTACCTTGTGTAATGAGACCAATATCAAAACTTGTTCCACCTATATCTGAGCAAGCTACATTATTAATTCCAAGTTTTTCAGCTAAATATTTAGCACCGACCATACCACCAATTGGACCAGACACACATGTTCTTGCTAATTCATTAGCTTTTATGCTAATCGTTCCTCCATGGCTGGCCATAATCCGCAAATTAAATTTAGTGCCTTGGTCTTGCATCGCCCGATCAATATTTTCCAGTGTCTTCCTTGAAGGCTCCGCTGCATAAGCTTCTACAATTGTCGTATTCGTACGATGTGATTCTTTTCGTACAGGATAATAGTCAACCGTAGCAAAAACTTTAATATCCTTATTAGCTTCTTTAACCATTTGCTCTGCAACATCTCGAACTCTTCGCTCATGTGCAGGATATTTATATGAATGTAGGAAGCTAATAACAATACCCTCTACATCTTGATCTATTAGTTTTTGAATAGCTGGTCTAATCTCATTTTCATAGAGAGGAATGACAACATTTCCAAACATATCAACTCTTTCTGTTATACCTACCGTCCACTTTCTTGGGACAATCGGTTGATCGAAATGGTGTGTATTGACATGGATCCTATCAGCATATGAGTACCCTAAATGGGATTGAACACCCCGCCCCATGCGATGAGTATCCTCCATCCCTTTATTAACTACTAAACCCACGCGTTGTCCATTTCTGGAAACTAATCGATTTAGCATCGCTGTACCAGAGTACACACCTGCAAGAAGATTTGGAAACTCTCCATCCACTGTTGTACCCCACTGAGCCAAAGCATCCTGTGCTGAGTTTAAAATAGCAATATGTTCATCAATTGGGACACTTTGAGCCTTCCCTACAACGAATTCCCCCCTCTCATCAATAATGAATGTGTCAGTCATTGTACCACCAGCATCAATTGCAAGAATTTGTGATTTAGCCAAGTTCTTCTCTCCTTTCGTTGTATTCACTTACTATACTTGCAATAAATGTGCCAACTTTCTAAAAACGCAGCAAAACCCTAATGTAAAGGTTTTTACAATATACAGAATTATCACTTTATATTAAATATTCAGATTTTATTGTATCGTAGCGATACAACTGTAGCGCTACAACTTATAACCGAAACACCCCGCTATTGCCGGAAAACTCTCGAATTCCTTCTTCATCTCCCGAAATGAAATCACCTCTCTTCCTCTAATAATCTCGAATTCCAGAGGATATTCATGACAGTTTAATGGGTGGCTTTGAAACGACTTGTTATAGAATTGGATGGCCTCTTCCTTACTGCCTGCATAGATAAAGATAAAAGCCCTCTGGTCCATCTTCAGGGAGTAGACTCCTACCTTATTCAAACCTAATGGATTCCTTTGAATGATTTCTGCAACTTTCTTACGGTCTGCTTGTTCTAAGTCTAATTTAGATATATCGTCATTTAATGAAATTTTCGACTCCGCTAATAAATGATAAAGACAATAAAACAAGGTAAATTCTTCAAAAATTAAACAATCGTGATACAATTCTTCCACCAACATGTGATCACACCTCGTTATTAGAATTTTTATCAACGGGAAGTCTCTGTTCCTTTTCATCTTCAATTGCTCCTGTATGTTCGTTATAATTCGCTGCGATGGTTCCAACTGGACCATTCCGGTTTTTTGATACAATAATTTCAAGGGAACGATCTTCGGAATCCTTGTCATAATAGGCTTCGCGGTACAAGAACAAAATGACATCGGCATCCTGTTCAACACTGCCCGACTCCCGAATATCAGACATCATGGGACGTTTATTAGCTCTAGATTCCACCGAGCGATTTAGCTGTGCTAAACAAACGACTGGGCAATCAAAATCCTTCGCCATCGTTTTGAGGGATTTTGATATTTCCGTTACCTGTGAATGGGAATTCCCTCCATAAAATTGAGTTGATGCGATTAAGGTTAAGTAATCTATGAAAATGATTGGTTTCCTGTGCGGAAATTGATGCATGAGCTTTCTTGTTTTTGCTCTCATTTCGGCAACCGTTTGCCCAGCCCCATCAAAGATTTGGATATTAGTTTCATCGAGATTACCTATTACGTCCGACCATTTATTCTTTTGCATTTCGGTTAGCATTCTTTTCGGATCCCGCATTTTTACTCGGTTAAATCCCCCAGTAGAAGCTATTAATCTAGAGGTAATGAGCTTTTCAGGCATTTCTAAGGAAAAGACAAGCGGCAGAAACCCTGCCCAACCCGATATTTTGGCAAAATGCAGCATCACATCTGTTTTCCCCATCGAAGGCCTTGCCGCTAGTATCGTCACTTCCCCGCCCTGAAAGCCTCCAGTCATGAGATCAAGTTTTTTGATACCCGTTGTCACACCTATCGAATTTTGTTGGTCCTCCCACGGAGCCTCATAAACCTTCGCCAATGCTTGATGTAAAGAGGTGTGATCGTCCATTTTCGATTGGTTAATTTTATCCAACTCGGCAATTACTCTGGTAATCTCCCAATCACTCACAGCTGCACGTGTTAAGATATTCCTCTTCTCCCGCTCCTTCCACAGGTCTAGAATGAGCTTCTCCGTTTCATCGAATCTCTCAAGATCCGCATACGACAGAAGCTCCGAGAAATAGGACATTCCACCGAATGATTCGAGGTCGGGCAAGGTAGTCAAGAAAAGCAAATCAATATTCTTCCCAGCACGCTTAAGCTCCACCATTCTTTTCATTAATTCCCTATGCCGCGCGCTTTCCAACTGATCAGGCTGAATCACGGTATCCTTCAGTAAATAATCCTCCTTGATCAAGCTTCCTAAAAATGTTCTTTCCACAAAGTTCATTCTTTTTCACCTGCCGTTAGGTCGAGGTCAAATCCTCTCGGAATCGCTCTTCCAGCAGCAAACGATTCGGTTGATTGCCGATTCTTTACTACGGGCTTTTGTTTATCCTCATACGAATCCACTTCTTCTACGGTCAGTAAGGATTCATTTTCCCAGTTTTTTAGAATCCCCATAATATAATTCAGTCTTCGCTTGTTATTAGCACAAGCAATATTCATAGCTTTTAAAATCATTTCCTTCGGTTGTAAAAAACTAGATTCGTCTAACCACGACAACAACTGTTGTTTGGCATTAATGTTTGTAAAACCAAATCCATTGTCATCCCAAAACTCAATAATTTCTTTCACATCATCTATTTCTGGATTCCTCTCTATCGATGGCTGGAAAGCTTTTTGTTGTTTTACTTTTTCATTTTGTTTTTGTTTTTCTTTTTGTCCACGTATCGTGTCACGATTCGGTAACGTATCGTCAGATTCTTCGTAAACGGTTAAATCTGGTTCTTCAACAGCCTGATCTTTTTTACAAAAAGCTTCATATAAACTGCGAATCTCCTCTTTATGTATGGATTCCGAAACATATTGTATAAGCGAGCAATCCTCGACCTCTAGCAATTCGGAAGAAATACAATCCATGACCGGTTTTCCGTCTTTTTGCAGGTTTTCCTTACCCCAGTTCATAATCGCTAGCTCTCTTGTTTCAGGATTGTAACGAATCAACCTATGGTGTTCCTCGAATCGCTCCATTAACGAATGAACACTCTCAATTGAATAGCCTAAATCAAAAGCCATTTGTTTTTTCGTAATTCGATAGATTCCAATTTGAGTAGTTTGCGGATTCGTAAGCAGATAAAGGTAAAAGTATTTATCCTCCGGGCTCATCTCCTCCATAACCATCGGATTCTTCCAAAATTCAGTACGCACCATTCTATATTTTGCCATCTTCATCCACGCCTCTCTTCACAAAAGTTCTTTCATTTTATAGATAGGCTTTCATGAAGAAAAAGGGACATTCAATTTTCAAAAAAACAAAAAAAACCTGCAAATTTTACAATGCAAGTGTTTATCCCAGGTGCAAAACATATACCACCCACACCGTTTTTAATTAAAGAACAAATGGAGCGTCTGATTGATGTCAAAATGAAACAAGTGATTTGCAACCAATAGCTCGTGGAGCTATGTTACCTGCGATATTTGTTGGGATCCACCCAATCATTACTAAAAAGTGCCTGTCGCCGCCCGATTACTGTCGAAAGAGAATCGACAAAATTCGGGTAGTGTCAGGCACCGTATATTTAATTTTTCTTTGAATGCCTTTTGATAAAACTCCTTTATTGTTACACCGGGCTTGAGCTTTTTCAACATAACAAGGAGCACAATCGTAGGCGACGAGCTGCATAGTACAACAACCCATTGCATCGCTGCAGGCGTACCGTGGAGTACCTGTGATACCAGATCTCCAAGTCCTAAGACTATTACCTAAAACAACAAGTTTGTATTGAACACATACTTCCACATTATATTAAACCTTTTCCCTTTCATGATACTTCGCCCTTTCTATTCATTAAATTTTTATATAAATGGTTACAAAAAGTCATCGGGAGAACAGGCTCTTTATATACATATTTCACCACTAATGTTGCATTATTTTAATTCAACCATTAAAAATAAAAAAAGTGTTCAATTCAATTATCTTGTGCAAATAGCATTGCACAACCCAACGAATAAAAGAATCGATCATAACCAAATGTCACTATGCAACAGTTCCTTTTTTATCCGTTTTATATTAAAGCCGGCGATAAAAAAAATAGAGATAGCCGTTTAACAACTATCTCATTGCTCGTTATATATTTTTTTATAACACGTCTAAAGTCTTCGCTTTAACTCATTCCAATGAACGGAATCTAAAACGTTTCTATTACTCTACGGTCATAATAACAGGCGGACTTTCCAAAAATGGCAGAAGATTTAATACGTCCTCTTGAGCCGCCTGCCCCTCTGGGGAATCCATGCCCTCCTTAAGCTTTTGTTGATCTTCAAATTGGAGCTCTGCAACTAAATAGAGCTTGTTATTTGTATGATGGGTCTGTAATACACGGTGAATTTCTATCCCTGTTAAGTTTGGGATTCTTTTAGCCAAAGGAATATGTACATTTTGATAATATTGTTCAAATTCCCATTTATTTATAGGTTGATTATACAATACCAGAACTTTTACCATTTATTTATTCCCCTTTCGTAAAACAGGATTTTCCCTCATAACATTATAAAGAGGATAAATACATATTATTATCAAAAAGGGGCGACAAATTTTTCCGTTTACTTCCTGTTATCACTTATTACACCGATTAATTTGGTATTTCTCAAATTCAAAATTCCTACTTTGATAAAAAATTCTAATTAGCAAATACACAAAAAAAAGCTGCCCAACAATTTGAGCAACTCTTAAAATATTCTATATAATTATTTAACCGACCAGCCACAGTGACTTGTCGATTACCTGACCTGCTCTTAAAGAAAAAATTAATTCTCATTCCCCAATTTTTTTATATCCTCTTCACTTATGCCTGTATATTTTGAAATTGTTTCTATTTCAAGGCCGTCTTCAAGCATTTTAATTGCAATTTCTTGTTTTCCTTGATTTATTCCTTCTTTTCTTTCACCCTCTAAATTGCTCAAAAGATCTCGCAGTTCTTTTGCCCTTGCTTCGTATAAAACACGATTTTCTTTATTGGCGCTCAACGTCTCCCATTCCATTAGCGCTTCTTTAACTTGTTCACGGTCCATCGCCCATTCCTCCAATTCGGACAATAATTCGTCGTCAGTCCTTTTCTTTCGATAATCAGCTACTAACAGCATCAATAACCATGGCAATTCCTTATTTTCTTTACTTTTTATTTGTCGGCGGTATTTTCTCCATTGTACCATGAATGCACTTAAATCAAATACATGGAATTCAAGATGGTTACTCCAAGAAAATTGGTCTGTATCTTCTGTTATATGAAATATTGAATGGAAAGAATCTGTCTCTGAAGGAAAAAGTGGATAGTTTAGAATGGAAAGCGGAGGTTACGCAACTACACCTGCCGAAAATCAACAATGATCAATAATAGGACCTCATAATAAAAAACCTCCACATTAATAGTTATTGTTGAGGATGACTTACATTATGTAGTTAGAAAATTGATTTGGCGGGACCGTGTGAGAATCGAACTCACCTGACCGCGCACGGCGGTCACGGACGGTTTTGAAGTTGTAGACAGTATGTATTTTCTAGTAATACAAAGTACCGTAAAGTGCTATAGATAAGGTTTCTGTGATATAGAATGTTTTGTAATACCATTAAATTTTTACAAATGGGCACCAAACTCGGCACTGAATTTTTTCAATAAAATATGAGATTAAACGTTAAAATATGAGGGACAAATCGACAAGTAACAGTGACTTGTCGATTATTTCGATTTTCACAAGGTAGAGCAGTGCACTAGTTTGATTCGGTCTTTAAAGACAGATGCTCTTTATCTCGAAATTCCTCGGGGCGTAACTATTTCCACATTTACTGATATTCAATAACTCAACCTCTTATCTATATTTAAGTTAATAGGTCAATTACAGCAGTGACAGTCATTTTATAATGCTCTTTCTAAAATTTCTACGATATCTAAAGTAGTAATCTGATCTTCCACTTCTTTTGCCTTTGTACCATCACTTATCATCGTTAAGCAGTATGGACAACCGCTACCGATCATTGTTAGATTGGCTTCTAGGATTTGTTCAGTACGTGCCACGTTAATGCGTGTACCTGTATCCTCTTCCATCCACATTAATCCACCACCAGCACCACAGCACATCGCGTTTTCACGATTACGAGCTGCTTCTACGAGTTTCACGCCAGGAATTGATTTTAAGATATCACGTGGCTGATCATAGATGCCATTATAGCGACCCAAGTAACAAGAATCATGGTAGGCGATCACTTCATTAACTTCTTTCGTTGGTTTTATCTTACCTTCTTTAATCCATTGATCTAGTAATTGGGTATGGTGGAACACCTCTACATCTTCTAGTCCAAATTCAGGGTATTCATTTTTAAATGTATTAAAGGCATGTGGGTCGATCGTGACGATTTTCTTCACGTTATGTTTTTTAAATGTTTCGATATTATCACGTGCAAGCTCTTGGAACAAGAACTCATTTCCGATACGACGAGGCGTATCTCCAGAGTTTTTCTCCTTGTTTCCTAAAATTGCAAACTTAATTTCTGCGATATTCATGACACGCGCAAAGGACTGTGCAATTTTTTGGCTACGGTTATCAAAGGAACCCATGGACCCAACAAAAAATAAGTATTCAAATTCCTCACCGGCTTTTTCTATTTCCTTTACAGTTGGAACTCGAACATCCTCGCTAGCCTCGCGCCAGTTTTCACGTTCCTTACGGTTAATCCCCCACGGATTGCCTTGACGTTCGATATTGGTTATCGCACGTTGAGCATCCGGCTTCATACGTCCTTCTGTTAAGACAAGATAGCGACGTAGGTCCACTATTTTTTCCACATGTTCATTCATGACTGGACATTGATCTTCACAGTTTCGGCATGTTGTACAGGCCCAGATCTCTTCTTCGGTAATCACGTCGCCAATTAAGCTCACATCATATTCTAGTGTAGCAGCTGCCTCTGAGTGAGCAGCACCCTGCATTGCTAATTGATTTCCTCTTGTCTTGTTAAAAGCAAATGCCGGCAGCCAAGGTGTTTTCGATGTGACTGCTGCTCCTTTTTCAGTCAAATGGTTGCGCATCTTCACGATTAAATCCATTGGTGACAACATTTTTCCAGTACCAGTGGCCGGGCACATACTCGTACATCTTCCACATTCGACACAGGCATAGAGGTCTACCAAATGCTTTTGTGTAAATTCTTCTATTTTACTTACACCGAAAGATTCTTGTGTTTCATCTTCGAAATCAATTGATGTTAGTTTGCCAACCTTACTATTGCGGCCTAAATATACATTAGCCACACCGGCAATCAAATGAGCATGTTTTCCTTGCGGAATATAAACTAAGAAAGCAAGTAAGAATAATAAGTGCATCCACCAAAACACAAAAAACAAGGCAGCAGCCACTTCTTGTGGCAGCCAACTAAATACAAAAGCAATGCCGGAAGCAATCGGCTCAGACCATAATAATTCATGTCCTTGCCAT
>JAENZK010000185.1 GCA_016841285.1 Guptibacillus hwajinpoensis
CAAACTTCAGGGCTCCTCCCTACGATAAGTCAACTAAGAATTGCTAACACAATTCAAGTTTCCTTTATCTCGAGACCGAAGCCCCTCCAGTTTGTACGGCGATGAGCAAGGCGCTTGCGCTTTTCTATTGTCTAGCTCCAGCGCCTATCGCCTAGCAAACTTCAGGGCTCCTCCCTACGATAAGTCAACTAAGAATTGCTAACGCAATTCAAGTTTCCTTTATCTCGGTCGAAGCCCCTCCAGTTTGTACGGCGATGAGCAAGGCGCTTGCGCTTTTCTTATAAATCTTTTCGTATTTCGCGAATTACATGAGCAAGTTCAGGAAGAATCAGCTTATTCATTGCAAGCTTGACTGCCCCCGATGAACCCGGTGTTGAAAAAACAGCTGTATTAAAGGCAACTCCAGCAATCGCTCTCGATAAAATTGCCGCAGATCCAATATCCTCTGTATAGCTTAACATTCTAAATAATTCACCAAACCCAATAATCTCTTTTTCAATGATTTCTTGTACAGTTTCTATTGTAACATCTCTTTTAGCAATACCTGTTCCGCCATTCAAGAGGACCGCATCGACCTCTTGATCTTCGCAGCCTCTTATTATTGCTTCTTTAATTGGAAGCACTTCATCCTTTACAATTTCATATCTTACAATTTTATGGCCTTTTTCCTCAAGTAAGGCCTTCATTAGCATTCCACTTTTGTCCGTTTCTTCCGTACGTGTATCACTTACTGTTATAACCATGCATCGAATTGATTTTGGGGCTTCTTTTTTATGCTCTTCAACACTCACAACAGTCACCTCGTTAATATTCCTAGTTATTTTTTTCTAAAAGGTAGCGCATTTGATAAAAATGATTAGCAAATTCAGTCACTTGACGAGATAGCTTATAATTCATTCCCGCTCCAAAAGCCATACTAACTAGCGGTAGACCTTGAATGACTTTTTTTCTGAACATTATAATAACCATTGATTTTAAGATTTGAATAAGTGGCTGTTCCAACCATGTTTCATTCGTTAGCTCCTCATCTTTTTCATACAAATAATAAAATTGGTCATCAAATTGCTGGACTTCGTTGATCAGCTTAGACCATCCCGCTGCTCTCATTCGTTTTGGCAATGTTGCCGCATGAAAAACTCGTAAGGAGGTCATCATTTCATATGGAATATTGACATCATATCCATATACATTTGCGATTGTTTGCACAGAGCGTAAATTCAGCATAATAACAGCAGGTACATCAACCCCTAAAAGGGCTCCACCTGTTCCCGATAAACCACCTTGTGCAAATGAATAAATTCGGTATTTAGCAATTTGTTGATCTGCTAAATAAACAAGTTGGTCAATCGTTAATTTTTTCAAATCCGTTACTTGGTCGATTTCTTCATCTAGCACTCTTGCGGTTTTAATCAGACGTTCCTTGGCAATCATTTGCGAATCAGAACCTTGAATAAAGGCATGAAGATGAAATAGCATATTGTCCAAGTTCTTGAAAAATTGTTCTTTTATATCCGGATTCAGTTTTTCAAAACCAAACTCGACCCATTTATCAAAAGCCTGTTCAATATCAGTAGGTATGTATTCATTTAAGTTTTGTTCCCAGTCAATAATTTGTTTATATACTCGCCGTTCCCTATCAGACCATTCCATAGCAATTGCCCTCCTATCATAACTACCCTATTATTTACATTCTAACGGTTTTAGGATAAGAGTTTCAATGAGAATCCCCGCAATAAATGCCAAAAGGACTGCCGTATTTTAAGCAGTCCTCTCATTGTCCAGCTCCAGCGCCTATCGCCTAGCAAACTTCAGGACTCCTCCCTACGATAAGTCAACTAAGAATTGCTAACGCAATTCAAGTTTCCTTTATCTCAGTCGAAGACCCTCCAGTTTGTACGGCGATGAGCAAGGCGCTTCCGCTTTTCTAAGATTATAACGCTAATCGCTGTGTATCTCGTGCGATCATAACCTCTTCATTAGTTGGAATAACGATAACCTTAACAGGTGATTGCGGTTGGTTAATAAAGGCTTCCTTCCCGCGTACCTTGTTTAAGTCTTGATCCCAATAAACACCCATGAATTCTAACCCTTGAAGAACACGAGCGCGAACCACATCACTATTTTCACCGATACCAGCAGTGAAAATAATGGCATCTACACCACCCATTCTCGCCGCATAGGAACCGATATATTTATGAATTCTTGAGGCAAAAACAGCAAGAGCAAGCTCCGCCCGTTCATTTCCTTTTTCCGCTTCTATCTCAATATCCCGTAAATCACTGGAGAAACCAGAAACGGCGAGCATTCCACTTTGTTTATTGAGAACCTCAAGAACCTCATCTGCATTTTTCCCTGTTTTCTCCATGATATAAGGGATTAATGCTGGGTCAATGTTACCGGATCTTGTTCCCATTGTGACACCTGCTAACGGTGTAAATCCCATGGAAGTATCTATTGATTTTCCTCCTTCAATTGCAGCTATACTAGCACCGTTTCCTAAATGACAAGATAATAGTCGTAATGTATTGAGTGGGCGATTCATCAACTCTGCTGCACGATGGGAAACGTATTTATGTGATGTTCCATGAAAACCATATTTGCGAATACCAAACTTCGTGTAATATTCGTAAGGCAAGCTGTATAAAAACGATTTTTCAGGCATTGATTGATGAAAAGCTGTATCAAATACCGCAACAGCTGGTACATTTGGCAAAACTTCTTTAAAGGCTTTAATGCCAACAAGATTTGCAGGATTATGCAAAGGTGCCAACTCTGACAATTGATCGATCGTTTCTATAACCTCATCCGTGATTAGAACAGAATCACTGAATTTTTCCCCGCCATGGACAACACGATGACCAATACCATCAATTTCGTCCAATGATGATAGAATACCAAGATTAATCAGCTTTTCTAAAAGCTGTTTAACGGCAACAGCATGATTCGGAATATCGGAAACCTCTTTATTCTTTTCTCCGTCCACAGTAATCGTGAATATTGAATCCTTCATACCGATTCTTTCTACTAATCCCTTAGTTAAAACTTCTTCACTTGGCATTTCAAATAATTGAAACTTAAAAGATGAACTTCCTGCGTTAATTGCCAAAATTTTTGACATTATATATAACAGCTCCTTTAATCCAATGCGTCTTCACGTTTGAATATTATTAGTATGTTACATTTTGCACATTCTCATTTAAGCAAATTAAATACTTATCATCAATGTAAAAAATCATATGGCAACGCTTACCGTAAGAAGTTCACCTTTTCAGACTTTTGGTACTATTAAAAAAAGGACATCAAATGCGCCTTGGCGTATTTGTGCCCAGATTTTTTCGAGCTCGCTCGAAAAATTACCTCTGAAAATCTGAGGCATCCGCCGGAGGCTTTAACTTTATTCGGGATGAGTATGAACCTTTACTAGGTTGAATACTGGATTGCATATATCCACCACTTATCGAATTAAGTGACTTTACTGAATAAAGTTAAGATTATCTTTAAACCAAATATCAATATTTTTTATAATTCCTCTCATAGCATCTTTCTTTGAGAAGCTCGGGAGTTCTGCAAGCAAGGCCTGTTTCGGCACACGAACATCCTCACCCTTTTTTTGAAGTATAAAGATGCTTTTGGCATGTTTATTATTTTTGAACATGGTTAATGGCAGCTGCAATAGGCCAATAATGACCGCATTCTTCTTGATAAATGCATTGAGATTGGCCGCCTCTTCCCCTTCAAACATAAAGTTAGGAATCATCGCCACGAGAAATCCACCGTCATTAAGATGTTTCAAGCTTTTTTCGATGTATAAATAGTGAGAAAATGAATGTCCTCCACTTTTCGTAGAAAGCTCATATTCATTTGCAACAACATCGTTTGGATAAAAACCTACCGGGACATCGGCTACGATAACGTCAACATCTTCAACAAAAATAGGCTGCAGGGCATCCTGCCTGAACAATTCTATTTCATGCCTTTGCAGATTAGCATTAGCATACCCCAATTTTATTAGTGTTTCATCGACTTCAACACCATAAGCGGTTATTGCTTTATCGGTGTTATTTAGGATTGCTGTTACTAAGTTACCGGTACCGTATGCAGGATCAAGTAAACTAAATGCTTTTCTTGTTTGCATCAATTTTTCTATTAGATAGCTTATAAATAAGCAAACTGCATCAGGAGTCATTTCATGTGTGGGCTGAATAGCTTCTTTCATCCCCTTTAGAATCGCCAGTTGAAAGGCTTTGCGAATCATTTCTTTTGAAACTGTTGTTAAATCAACGCCCTCATATTCTTTTTGTAATCTTCTTTTTGTAAAAGAATCTAAGTCCTGCAGAATGTCTCCTTCAAAAAGGTTTTCACCTGTTTCCGCTAAAGCGTCTAAGTACGATATATGTAATTCGTTCACTAAAATCGTGGCGGAATTATCAAATAGTTGAAATAATTTTTCCATATCTAAGATCGTGGTAGCCATTTTCGATCTCCCCTCAAAATATTTTTCATAAGGAGTATTTTACCATTAGAAAAACACGACTTCCACCCGCAATGGTGGAAGTCGATGTCTTTTCTTATACTATCATCATATTGATATATAATTTTTGATAGTATTAGAAAAGGGCTGTCTCAAATTGAAACAGCCCAGTTATTATTATTTGATTATTTAGCATCCTTTGCCGCGGCAATAGCTGCATCATAGTTTGGATGATCTGTTGCCTCTGGAACATACTCTACATATGTAACGATATCATTGCTATCAACAACAAAAACGGCACGTGTCAAAAGACGAAGTTCCTGAATAGCAACCCCATATGCTTCACCAAATGATAGGTCGCGGTGGTCAGACAATGTTTGTACATTTTCAATACCAGCTGCACCACACCAGCGTTTTTGCGCAAATGGTAGGTCAACACTAACTGTTAAAATTTTAACATTTGGTAAACCTGCTGCTTCTTCGTTAAAGCGTCTTGTTTGAGCATCACATACACCTGTATCAAGTGATGGAACTACACTAATTAAACGAACATTGCCTTTTGTATTGTCCAATGTTACCTCGCTTAAGTCGTTTGCTAAAACTGAGAAATTTGGCGCCTTTTCCCCAACCTTTACTTCATTTCCAAGAAGTGTTACTCCATTTCCTTTAAATGTTACATTAGCCATTTTTGCTTCCTCCCTAAAATTGTTAAATGTTGTATATTTTAACCCTTTATAACTATACCACTATTTTCACGTTTAAAACCTTAAAAAACAAATAAGTTTAAAAATAAAAAAGTTAGCTATATAGCTAACTTTTTTAAATAGGTGGTTCCTCATATTGTTGATTACTTTGATTGTTATTTTGCTGCTGGTTCTGATGTTGCTGCGATTGGCCATTTTCATTATTTTTATTATCTTTATTATTATTCATCATACTTTGGATTTTTTCAACGGCTTGAGGTGCAAGATCTAACAGTCTTTCAAACAGATGTGTACTTTCATCTAGATGGATCATTTTAACACCTGAAGCATTGACGACTAAAAAGGCAATTGGTGTAATAGATACTCCACCCCCACTACCGCCTCCAAAAGGAAATTGGTTTGAACCGCTATTTCCTTCACTGCTTCCTCCAGAGCCTTGCCCTTGGGATTGAAATTCGCTACCACCTGCAGCAAATCCAAACCCTACCTTTGAAACGGTCAAAATCACACTGCCATCCGGGGTCTCTACTGGGTCCCCAATAATTGTGTTGACATCAATCATTTGCTTCAAACTTTCCATAGCTGTTGTCATTAAGCCCTGAATTGGATGTTCTGACATGTTGTTTTCCTCCTTTAGCACTCTTCCAATATTTCACGACTCGTAATCCTCCGAGAATAGCATGCCCGATCCGAAATGAAAAAATACATATCACATTCGTACGTACTACATTCTCGAGAAAGTGAGGTGTAATATCTATTACAGGCTTTGATTTTAGCCTCATATAATGAGCTAGTATCCCCACAATACTTCCTTTTAATGACCATAAAACACCAGTAGCCATACCGGTCCCGGCTGCATCCCCAAGCCCAAATGAGCTATTCCATTCCAATTTATGAATAGTAATATGATTGATAAACCTTTTCACAATCCCACGAAGATTCACAACATGCTCTAAAAATTCCTTTGCTTGCCTGATTTTTTCCATCACATCATGGGGTGTAATCCTTGTTTTTTGTTCAGAAGTAGTTGTTTTATTATCACTGCTTCCAACTTTTGTATTACTCTTGACAACTAAGGAAGGATTTTCCTCGTCTACTTTTATAAACGGTACGTTATATGTGTAAGAGATTAAACCAAAAAGTACCATCATCTTTATTTTAATATGGTTGTTTTCTTCGTTATGTAAAATGTCAACTTTGATTTTTAGTTTCATAAATGAGATAAGTAAAATTAATGCGAGTATAGAAATAAAGATTATTAGGACCCATTTCAACTCTTCCACATCCTCTCACACTCATTATCACCCCACGAAAATACAAATAAACCTGCTGACAATATCAATCAGCAGGTTTGGGAATTAGAAATTTGCACAACTTTACGTTCCTGAATGACAATGGTTTCCGCAAAATAGTCATGCCATCCTTTTTTCTTGCTTGAAAATCCAATCGTAATAAACCCTAAAAAGAAAGCTGTTTTACTAATAAATTTTCCGATTAACTCCCTAAAGATCACCGTATCCCAGGAAAGCTTATCTTTGGTTTCATCAATCACCTTTAAACCAAAAACCATTTTTCCCAATGTTTGCCCTAAAAGTTTCGTCATGATGATAAAATAAGCAAACATCACAACCGCTGTTGAAATTGCTACGCTAGATAACATACTCGTTTCGACGATTGAAATATCAAGCCATCTTAATAGTGGATACACAAGAATACGGTGTAAACTACCAACTACAATCATATCTATGACATAGGCCCAAAAACGGATCCAAAATCCTGCATATAAAACATAGAGCGTAGCAGGAGTGGTTGGGACTAACGTTTCTTCTAATTCATGTTCCATCAATTTCACTCCTTCCATTTAACGTGCATAAAGGTACATGAGTCTTGGAGAATTAGGCTGCCCCATAAGCTTTGTTAAATTTAGCAATTCAATATCATCATTAAATAGGCGCTGACTTGCCACTTGAAAGAATGAATTAAACCCAAAAGGGGATTCATATTGAATCACACTTACATCACCGATACCTTCTAGTTTCTTCATTGCATCGATAGCATCATCTAGATAACCAAATTCATCAATCAGACCAAGAGCTTTTGCCTGTCTGCCGTCATAAATTCTACCATCTGCAATTTGTCTTACTTTTTCCTCAGACATGTTTCGTCCCTTCGCAATTACATTAACAAATCCTTGGTAAGAGTTATCAACCATTTCCTGAAGAATTTTTCTTTCCGCTTCTGTTATCTCTCTAGTCGGACTCATAATATCCTTGTATGGGCCACTTTTAATCGTTTCAAATTTCACACCGTACTTTTCAGCCAAACCCGCATAATTAATGCCTTGCATGATAACACCTAATGATCCGGTCATCGTTTCAGGACTGGCAAAAATTTTGTCAGCCGGTGTTGATATATAATACCCTCCTGAAGCTGCCATACTTCCCATCGAAATAAAGATAGGCTTATCGTAATTTTCTTTTATATCTACAATTTTATCATGGATTTCAGCGCTTTCTAAAACTCCACCCCCAGGTGAATTGACACGAATAATGATGCCTTTCACGTCCTCATCCTCACCTGCATGTTGAAGCATTCTTAAAAAGCTCTTATGGTTATACCCCGGCGAAGAAAAAATGGATTCCACATCACCTATATCTTGAATCACACCATTTACCTCGAGCACAACGATATTACCAAAATCCACTCCCTCTTCAATGACTTTTTCTGTATACTCCTGATCAAGCTCATCAAAAAGGCTGCCCTGCCATTTATCCATTTCATCAAATGCCAGTGAAGATAAAAAATTAACACCTAGTGAAAAGAAAAATAAAATGGCTGCTATTCCTAATGCTAACCAGCGTTTTCCGGTCATTCACTTAACCTCCCATATATTTTTTCCCCAACATATAAGTTTTACGTTTTGGGATGTAAAAAGTTCCCTGCTAATCTTATTTAGTTTACCAAAAAAGTTTGAAATTAGAAGTAAGGATTAGTATAGTATTTATTAGTATTTAAGTATAACGAATAGACTTTTATATTTGAGGAGGCCCATACATGCCAAACCGAACTAATATATTCTTTTTTTATAAACATAGCGAAACTAAGAAAAAACAGGTTGAGTCATTAGCTAATCACGCAGAACAGCATGGATTTACTGTTGTAAATGACTTTATGAAAGCTAATATCATCGTTAGTTTAGGGGGAGACGGAACATTTTTGCAGGCAGTAAGAAAGACAGGATTCCGTGAAGATTGCCTTTATATCGGAATCAACGAAACAGATACACCTGTCTTGTATGCTGATTTTTATATTAATGAACCCGACAAAATTATCGATGCCATGAAAAATGAGAAAATAGAAGTTCGGCGTTATCCGACAATTAAAGCAACAATCGACGGCCATACCTCTTTTTATTGTTTAAATGAATGCACCGTTCGTTCTTCAATTATTAAAACATTTGTGATGGACGTGTACATAGATGACTTGCGTTTTGAAACATTTCGTGGCGACGGAATGATCATTTCTACCCCAACAGGAAGTACCGGCTATTCTAAATCATTAAATGGGGCTGTCATTGACCCATTGCTCCCTTGTATCCAAGTAAGTGAGGCTGCTTCTTTAAATAATAATTCTTACCGAACTTTAGGCTCGTCTTTTATTCTTAGCGGTGAAAGAAAGCTTACACTTGAAATTGTTCATGAAGGAAATGACTATCCAGTTATCGGTATGGATAATGAAGCACTAAGTATTCAACAAATTAATAAAATTGAGATCTCATTAGGTGATAAAAAAATCAAAACGGTAAAAATGAAAGACAACTCTTTCTGGCATAAGGTTCATCGCCGCTTTTTGTAAAAAAAGAAAAATGGGCAGAAACTTCTGCCCATTTGTATTATTGTCTATCTCCAGCGCCTATCGCCTCGCAAACTTCAGGTCTCCTCCCTACGATAAGTCAACT
>JAENZK010000186.1 GCA_016841285.1 Guptibacillus hwajinpoensis
ATTTGTTAATTAAAGTACTTCCCTATCACTAAGCGTTTGGGCTGTACCTGGATATTGTACTCCCAGTTCGCTAAATAAAGAAGCCTCTGCAAAAATATTTCCAGGACGCTTTATACAAACGATTAATTCTTTTCCTTGTGAGGTAGTTTTCTTAATTTTGACGCTGCCACTTTTTACAAAGAAAATCGCTTTTGCTTCATCAGATTCATGAAAAATGAATTCCCCTTTTTTAAATGCACCCGATTTAACCTTGGAACTTATGGATTGTATTAAATTATGAGGTAAGTCCTTAAAGAAAGGAATGTTAGTTAAAAACTCAACATGCATAATGATCCGAACTCCTCAAAATCGTATCTAGAGTTATTTAGTAGTAATTCCAATTATAAAGGAAGCGGTGCCAATAATCACGAGGAAATTTCCACTTTTATGCAGGTTTTCTAAAAAAAGCGCTATATTTATCATCGAACATAACGAAAGGGACTTGCATACGATAGTAAAAAAGGGAGTTTTTTAAATGAGTGTTCTTTCATTTATAATTACAGCTTTTATTGTTGTGATAATAGCTGCTGTAGCCGAAAAATTATCCCCATTTAGTATGCCAGGAAGTTGGGCGGGATTAATAATTGCGGGATTTATTGGCGAGTGGATAGGCGGGGTTATTTTTGGACCATGGGGCCCAATGGTTTGGGGGATTTCATTGATTCCTGCACTCGTAGGAGCTTTTATTGTTATATTTATCGTGGGATTATTTGCTGACCTTTTTAAGTAGACTTATCTGATTAATGGAATAAAACCATGGGTTTTTTAAACAAGATGTATATAATAGAAATATAAGAACAAAAGGGAAGTCGTTGACAGGAGATATCAATGTTTATTACAAATAAGTATTTTAGCAACCATCAAAATCAAGCGAATGGATTTTATATTTTGCTTACGGCCTTGCTGACGACATTTGCCGGAGAATTTAGATTCGTCCCATATGAAGGGGACGCTTTTCGTTTTGGGCTGGGAAGTATCACCTTTTTTCTTTTCATTTTAGTTCGTCCCCCTGCCGTTTCACTAATACGTATTGGTGTAGTAACAGGGATTACAGTCGTATGTTTTCGAATGATTGAGGATATGGTCCTTTATGAAGTTTTACTTTCAACAAGCCTTTTAAAGCATGTCGCGGTCTTTTTATACTATTTTATCTACGCCCTTTGTTTGCATATAATTAAAATCGAAAAGTATAAAACATTTCCCCTTATTCTTGGTGCTTGGGCTGCTTTATTTGAATTTATCGCAAATGGTATGGAACAATTCGTAAGGCATTTAATATTGGACCAACCGAGTATAGGGGTAAAAGATTTTGCACTATTAATCGGTGTAGCCTTACTTAGAAGCTACTTTGTAGTAGGATTATATGGTTCTATAACCGTTTCTGAACAGAAAAAAAGAGTAGACGAACTGTTAAAGGTCGGCTCAGATTTATATGGTGAAACCTTATATTTACAAAAATCGATGAATAATATTGAGAAAATAACAGCTGAAAGCCACGATCTTTATCGAAAACTAAAACAGGAAAATCTTAAACAATTAAGTAGCCAAGCACTGCATATTGCTCAAGAAATACATGAGGTTAAAAAAGATTCCCAACGAATATTAGCTGGACTCAACAAAATAGGCGAACAGCAGGAGAATAATTTCTTATTATCTGACGTGCTGCATCTTGTTTTGACCGCGAATGAAAAATATAGTGAACTGTTACAGAAAAAAATAATCTTAAATGGAAGTATCTCAATAGATTATCAAACAGACCAACTTATTCCGCTTCTTGCTTTGTTAAATAATCTTACGGCTAATGCCGTTGAGGCGATTCATGAAAAAGGTGAAATCAATATTAATATATTTGAGGAGCAAGAAAGTACGATTTTTGTTATTGTAGATTCAGGACCTGGAATTTCAAAGCCGGATCTGCCGATTATTTTTGAACCGGGTTATACGACAAAATACAATGATCATGGAGTTGCGGCCACAGGGATTGGACTATCCCATGTACAAGAGATTGTTCATACCCTTCAGGGTCAAATTGAAGTGGATACTTCGGAAAATGGGACTATTTTTACAATTAATATCCCAACTACTATTTTGCGAAAGTGAGTGGAATCAAACTGCGGTATTTTATTGTGGATGATGATAGAGCTAGTAGAATGATGCTGAAAAATATTATTACAGAAGGTGAGCTTGGGGTTGTAATAGGGGAGGCTGAAAGTGGATCGAAAGGTCTTAAATCGATTATTTCGATGCATCCTGATATAGTTTTGATTGACTTTTTAATGCCAGAATTAGACGGAATTGAAACCATTGAATACCTGAAAAAAGAAGGATTCGATGGACAATTTATTATGATCTCCCAAGTTGTCAACAAAGAGATGGTTGCGGAAGCATATGAGAAAGGGATTGAATTTTTTATACATAAGCCTATTAATCGTGTCGAAGTTCAAAGTATTTTAAAAAGAACAGCTGAACAGTTTAAATTAAAAGATTCCCTCCAAGCAATCCAAGAATCACTAACAAAAATAGGGATCGGTACAACTAAAAGAAGGGTTACAGTAAAGGAAACCGTTTTATCAATTTTAAATGATATGGGAGTTATTGGAGAGGCTGGCAGTGATGATATCGTTGCCATCATTGAATATTTGATGAACCAAACTGAAAAGACCGCCCAATTGCCGCCATTGAAGGACTTGTATGAAGCTATTGCCATGAAAGATGAATCTGCTAATCTAGACATCGCAAAAGAAAGTAAGGCCATTGAACAGCGCATCCGGAGGACGATCCAAGCAGCAATCAATAATTTAGCTTCATTAGGAGCTATTGATTATACAAATCCTGAGTTCGAGTATTATGCTCCTCGTTATTTTGATTTTCAGGAAGTAAGAAATCATATGATCATGATAGAAGAAGGCAGGAATGATCAGGCGAAATTTAAAATAAACATTCGAAAATTTCTCCAAGTACTATATGTGGAAACGATGAAAAAATACAGCCAAAATTAAAAAAAGGAATTTTTTTAGATTATTATGTCGGATTAAGTCGGATTTAATAGGTTGCCCTTAGAATGAATATGTAAGCGAACTCATTTATGTAGTAAGCGTTTTCTATAAGAAAAAGGGGTGACTTGTTAATGAAGAAAAAGTTTAGCTTTCCTCTTGCTTATCAAATTTTGGTAGGTTTAATTCTAGGTATTGTCGTAGGTGCTATCTTTTATGGAAACCCAGCGGTGGAAACTTATTTACAGCCACTAGGGACCATCTTTCTTAATATGATTAAAATGATCGTAGTTCCAATTATCGTTTCTACTCTAATTATTGGGGTAGCGGGAACCGGCGATATGAAACAACTTGGTAAACTTGGAGGTAAAACTCTAATTTATTTTGAAGTTGTTACAACTATTGCAATTTTAGTTGGTCTATTATCGGCTAATATTTTCCAACCTGGTGCTGGCATCGATATGTCTTCACTTGTAAAAACAGATATCAATAGCTATGTTGAAACAACTGAACAAGTATCAGGTCAAAGTCATGGTATTTTAGATATTCTTGTAGGCATTGTTCCAACTAATGTTGTATCAGCCATGGCAAGTGGTAATATGCTAGCAATTATCTTCTTCTCAGTAGTATTCGGATTAGGGGTAGCAGCGGTTGGTGAAAAAGGAAAACCAGTACTTGCATTCTTCGAAGGTGTAGCAGATGCAATGTTCTGGGTAACAAATTTTGTAATGAAATTTGCTCCATTCGGTGTATTTGGTTTAATCGGTGTAACAGTTTCTAAATTTGGTTTAGCATCTTTAGTTCCGCTTGGAAAATTGATGATCCTTGTATACTTAACAATGGCATTCTTTATTTTAGTGGTATTAGGTGGTATTGCAAAACTAGTTGGTATTAATATATTCCATCTATTCTCAGTATTAAAAGAAGAATTAATTTTAGCCTATTCAACTTCAAGCTCTGAATCAGTCTTACCAAAAGTAATTGAGAAAATGGAAAAGTTCGGTTGTCCTAAAGATATTGTTTCCTTTGTTGTCCCAACTGGATATTCCTTTAATCTTGATGGTTCAACCTTATATCAAGCTCTTGCAGCAATATTTATTGCACAAATGTATGGTATCAATCTTAGCATTTCCGAACAAATTACATTAATATTAGTATTAATGGTTACATCGAAAGGTATTGCCGGTGTACCAGGTGTATCCTTCGTAGTACTATTAGCAACATTAGGAACAGTAGGAATTCCATTAGAAGGACTTGCCTTTATTGCTGGGGTTGACAGACTTCTTGATATGGCACGTACAGTTGTAAACGTATGTGGTAACTCATTAGCTTCAATCGTTATGTCAAAATGGGAAGGCCGTTTCGATGTTACTAAGCAAGAACAATATATCGCTTCCCTTAAAAAGGCAGCTTAATTAGGATAAAACTGGTACTCGAATGGGGTGCCAGTTTTATTTGATTTTTTAATGGAAAAAAGAGTATTGTGGGACAGCGTTGACAATTTTAACAGGATATTATATAAATATAGTATAAAATAATTGAACACTAGCCTCGCTTTTCGAATAGTGGGTAGAAGCACGATTTCGAGGTGTGCTATCATCAACGGGAAGCAGAGAAGAATTTGGGTAACCTGCACACTATGACCTAAGTTTATCTTGGGTCTTTTTTATTTTTATCGTTTAAAGTTTCTATTAGTAGGCATAATTTAGTATACTTATTAAGGTAAATATTAATATTTTACAGGAGGGGCAAAATATGAGAAAAAGGTTATCGTTATTATTTGCCATCTCACTTTCAGTCATGATCTTATTAGCTGGTTGTGGGACAGGCAATAAAACAACAGAAAAAGAAAATGCTGAGGCACCAGATTCATCAGCTTCAAATGGCGGGACTTTTAAAGTAGGACTGGAAGCAGGGTATGCGCCATTTAACTGGACTCAAATGGATGATGCCAATGGTGCTGTTCCGATAGATGGTGCTGCAGAATTTGCAGGTGGTTATGATGTTGAGATTGCCAAAAAGCTAGCTGAAGGCTTAGGAAAAGAATTAGTGATTGTTAAGACTGAATGGGACGGACTTGTACCGGCTTTAACTTCGGGAAAAATCGATGCCATTATTGCGGGTATGTCACCAACAGCACAACGTAAAGAAACAATTGATTTCTCAGATAACTATTATAAGTCAGATTTAGTAATGGTTGTTAAAAAAGGCGGAAAATATGAAAGCGCTACTTCAATCCAAGACTTTAATGGTGCTAAAGTAACAGCACAATTAAATACATTCCACTATTCGGTTATTGATCAAATCGAAGGCGTGAAAAAACAACCTGCCATGGATAACTTCCCGGCAATGAGAGTTGCGCTTGAATCTGGAATTATTGATGGCTACGTTTCAGAACGTCCTGAGGCAGTCAGTGCATCAGCTGCAAATGAAAACTTTGCATTTGTAGAATTTACAGAAGGATTTAATACATCTGATGATGACACTGCAATCGCAGTCGGTTTAGCAAAAGGCAGTGAATTAACGACAAAAATCAATGAAATATTAGCAGGAATCTCAGAGGAAGAACGTACTAGTATTATGGATGCTGCTATTAAAAATCAACCCGCAGCTCAATAAGACTTTTGAAAGAGGTTGTCTCAAAATTGTCCGGCTAGGTGCTGGATAATCTGCACAATTGTAAGGAGTGCTTGAGACAGCCTTTTGTTTTGACTAAAATAGGAGGGGAAATATGACCTTTGAATGGGTAATAAGAATAATAACGGAAAACTGGCCCATGTTTCTTCGCGGGGCTGGAATAACACTATACATTTCGATTATAGGTACAATTATTGGTTCTATCATAGGTTTATTGGTAGGGATGATCCGGACAATTCCGACACCGGACCGTGGTCCAAAGAAAATTATTTTAAAAATTATTAATGCCATACTTTCAATTTATATCGAATTTTTCAGAGGAACACCTATGATCGTGCAAGCGATGGTCATTTACTACGGTTCAGCATTAGCATTAGGGGTTGATATGGATCGGGTAGCAGCAGCTATTTTCATTGTATCTATCAACACAGGGGCCTATATGTCTGAAATTGTTCGGGGTGGTATTGTTTCAATTGATAAAGGACAATTTGAGGCTGCTCAAGCCATTGGTATGAATCATATTCAAACGATGTTACATGTCGTTTTGCCACAGGTTATTCGCAATATCCTACCGGCAACAGGTAACGAGTTTGTTATCAATATTAAAGATACTTCAGTATTGAACGTTATTTCAGTATCAGAATTATTCTTTGCTACAAAGTCAATTGCAGGAAACAACTTCCGCTATTTTGAATCATTCTTTGTAGCGTGTATTCTATACTTTATTATGACATTTACGGTTACGAGAATTCTTCGTTTTATTGAAAGAAAGCTAGAGGGTCCAGACAGTTACATGATGGTGCCGGGAAATCAAATGCAGGTTGAAACGGCGGAAGAAGCCATTCGTAGAACAGATAAGTATGACGGTAATAAATAATCAGGCGAAGGGGGAGAGAAGATGGAAAAGATCATTGATATTCAGCATTTAAGTAAATCCTTTGGAGCCCACGAAGTATTAAAGGACATCGATTTTTCAGTTAATAAAGGCGAAGTAGTATGTATCATCGGTTCCTCTGGTTCAGGTAAATCAACGCTGCTTCGTTGTGTTAATTTATTAGAAAAGCCGAGTGGCGGTCAAATTATTTATCGTGGTGAAAATATTTTAGATGATAAGCACGATATCCCTACTTATCGCCAAAAGCTAGGCATGGTTTTCCAACAATTTAACTTGTTTAACAATCACAACGTTTTAAGCAATTGTGTTGTTGGACAAGTTAAGGTTTTAGGTCGTGCAAAGGAAGAAGCAGAAAAAATTGCGATGAAATATTTGAAGGTTGTTGGCATGGATCAATACGTGAATGCCAAACCTAAGCAATTATCGGGTGGACAAAAACAGCGTGTTGCCATTGCCAGAGCCCTTTCGATGGAGCCAGATGTGATTCTCTTTGATGAACCAACATCGGCTTTGGATCCTGAAATGGTCGGTGAGGTTCTGAAGATCATGAAGGAGCTTGCAGAATCAGGACTTACGATGTTAATTGTGACCCATGAAATGGAGTTTGCAAGAGAAGTATCTGATCGTGTTGTCTTTATGGACAAAGGAGTTATTGCCGAGGAAGGGCATCCAGAACAAATCTTTAACAATCCAAAACACGAGCGGACAAAGGAATTCTTAAAACGTACGTTAAAACAATGATTAAAATCCGAGGAGTATCTTCCTTGGCTTCTTTAGTCTATTGTTCAGGATCTCCTGCACCTAGTACGTGACGTAATTTCGTAATAACAAATTTATCAAGGTAATATTAGTTGTACAAGTTCATTAGATGCTTAAGGGAGTTTGATATTTAAGCGGAGAAATTTCGCTTATTTAGGAAATAGCACTGAAAAGAGCTTAAATAGACGGAGAGAGTCCGACTATTGACTCAAAAAACATCAAAATGGGGGATTTTAGCTTGCATAGTCGGAAAGTCTCCCCTTATTATCCCCGAAATGAGCTCAATTCTGCATTTAACGGAAAAATCTCCGGTTATTTTTAAATATCTCTGGTTACTCGATTATTGAAAGTAAATAAAACGAACAAATCCCAATTTCTTAATTTATTATTGAGAAATTGGGATTATTAATATTTGAAAAGTTACTAGTCTATTCTTGTTTCCATTCTATTTCGAACATCCTGAACTACCGATTGCCAATACATTGGCTCAGTTGTTACAGCCTTTTTGAATGACGAAAACATCGCTTTTTGTTTATCAGGAAAATTCGGGGCATCCTGTGGTGGAAGCGCAGCTCTTTTTTCAGACACTAATTGTTGGACCTCAGGTGACCTTGGACCCCAAACAGCTTTTTCTTCCCCGTTTTCACCAATAAAAATAAAGATTGGAATAGAGCGGGATGTCCCATTTGTTAAATATTGATCCATTAGCTCTAGATTTTCATCACGGATCAGGAATCTAGTCTCAATTGAGGCAATTTCCGCGATTCTTTGTAAAACAGGTACACAGAGAGCTGCATCCCCGCACCAATCCGCAGTTAGGGTCATCATGCGAAGATTCTTATCCTGAAATTGTGAAAAATACTGTATCTCTTCATGACTCAACTCTAATTGCTTATATACATTCTCTAATTCAGGACGATTAACTTGCATGTAATTCACATACTCTGTAAAAGTCATGCCTTTTGAAAACCATTGATTTAATGACATAAATGACGAGTCCTCCTTACAATCCCAATTTTCCCCATCTTACCATATTCTTCTTCATTTCTAAATTATCGTGCTCAAGGGAACACTTTTTGAATATTTAGTGAAAGTGTAAAAATTACCACTCTTATTTTTCTAAAACTTTATTGTGAAAATTCAATTAATTTAATATAATCGTTCTAATACCTTCTTCTTTTTCATCTATGGGTTAGTTTCCAAATTGTATATTGTACGTATTGGCAAGTCGTTATCGTTGAATGATGTTAAAAAAAAGACTTTAGAGACAAAATCGAATATGTAAACAAGCAGGTTATCGAATTTACTCCCGAAGGAAAATTTTGGAGGAGGAATGCTGGTTGGGTGTTTGTGAAGAATGTTCTTTAGAGGTTAATGGTAACAGCAAGCAAAGAAGTCAGCTAACAAAATACCATAGATGAAAATTGGAGGAGAGAAAATGACAAAAAAGAAATTAAATAAACGTGTAATTAGAATGATTAAGTCCCATATGAAAGAGCAAGAACAAAAACAAATAAACTGGCAAAAGTCAGGATTGCGCGGGGAAAACATAAGTTTTAAATAATAGTGTTTGGAAAGCCCTTTCAAGGCTGATTAAACAGTTGATTAAGAAGAAGGTCAGGCAGTCCACTTACATTTGAGTGGACTGTTTATTTTTTTCTGTGGCAAAAAAACTTTTATAAAAGGTTGACGGTGGAAAAAAATTACTCTATAATCCAAATTATCTTAATTTTATAATAAAAGTAATTTTACTTATCAAGAGTGACGGAGGGAACAGGCCCGAAGAAGTCCGGCAACCACAAGCGA
>JAENZK010000187.1 GCA_016841285.1 Guptibacillus hwajinpoensis
GTTCCGCCTCTTAATTAAATAATTGATTTGTCATTATTGGTCCTCCTTCCCCTCTAATAAACGACTATACGTATCTCTCAAATCTTCAGGTAAGTAGTCAAGAAACATTTTCATCCTACCAGATTCTCTTTCAGTTTTGACCTGTGCTGCCCATACTTGCTGTTGATTTAAAAACTTATTTTCAACAGGGGGTTCAATCGCAATCTGGGCTATAGTTGGCGGGAAATGATGGTGATCGATATACTGTTTGAGCTTATGTAATACAGGTTCATACGGCATTTTCATCAAACGTTCAACCCATAGTTCAATCCGCTTTTCACCTATCGGACCGTCCAAATCGAATTGCGGATAGGCTGCCGTAATATGGCTTAATATTTCTAGGCACTGTTCTTCCGTCATCTTCATTCCCCTATTCCATGTTTTTGTCGATATCGTTCTAAAGCAGAAAAAGAGTCTTTTTTCTTGTGCATTACCGGGTTATCTTTTTTCCCTACTCCATCTAAATCTTGAATACTTTTGACCTTGCGAAAATGCCAGTTTTTGAGAATTGACTTTGTGTAGGACCAACGTTTTGAATTACTTTCCAGTGTAATTTTTAACGCATGCAGGACTAACTCACTTGAAAGATCCCGGGTCCAATTGTTAAGATCCTCCGCAATAAAAGGAGTTAAAAAGCCAAAATTCTTTTCATAAAATGTGAACGGATTCTCATCAACCCCTATTCTTCCTTTCGTCTTATTCAAATTCGTATTTTTAAATTCGTATTCTTTGGCTGTCACCGTGACAGGGGCCCCCTGTATATCTGACAGGGCCCCCTCCTTTTCTCTGACAGGGTTCCCCTGTGTGTCTGACAGTCCCCCCTCTGTTTCTGGGATCCCATATTTAAAATCTTTAAGAACATATACATTGGTTTCCTGCCCTTGGTTCTCGTTAACCCTTTGGATGATATCGATTAAGCCCTTATCCTTTAATTGATTTAGTGCCCTTCTAACCGTGCTTTCAGAGATCATGCACATTTGCGCAATCAGTTTCATACCCGGAAACACCTTTCCACAGTTAGAAAAATTGAACTTTTTTAACGCAATATAAACCATTTTTTCATGAATACTTTCAAAAAAAGCCGTATCTTCTAAGATCCAATTATCAACGAGTGTAAAATTCTGCGGCTTCTCGGCAACTACTATTTCAGCCATTTATCTTCACTCCCTTATATTCCTTTTCACCATATAGATAGACTCAGCCTTACAAAAAGGGACATTCAATTTTATATTTTTCGAAAAAAGAGCAATAAGCCAGACTTCCCGACCCTGTGTCCCATCCCAAAAAATAAATAAATATTCTTGTCACTTTTTTTATTCAAGCTCCTATTTACAGAGTGAAAGGGTGGTGCAAATTATGAAAATCATGGAGAAGAATCAGAATCGTTTAGAGGAATTATCACAGTTTTATAGCTTGGAGGAATTTCATACGAATATCTTTAACTGGTTAGTAGAGCACAAGTATATTTTCACAAAGAGCGAGTTAATAGGTTTTAGATCGTTAGTTCAATCTGCAGATGTAACCCCAGGGGTTTGTCACGAAAGAATTGAGAACATACTCAATGCCGTTCATGAAAAATACAACGGGAACGGCATATCAAGATCATCTTTTAGAAGAATGCTCAAAAAAGCCAAACTACTAGGAATCATAACTGTACATGAAACCGCAAGAACACAGAATGGCTCACAGGATTGGAATATTTATGTATTTAATCGGTTGTAAAAAAATAAGCAGGGATCCCTAATTTCGAGATCCCTGCTAAGCCAGAGTACCCGACCCTCTGGCCCAATATCGGAATCCATGCCTACAGAAGCGATCCGCAGTTTATTTAATTCTTTTGGTTTAAGTGAATAAATCATTCCCACCATGGAATCAACCTATTCAGGTAAACACTCTTCTTCTGGCTTCATATTGACCTGTTTCCACTTTTCATTACCTATTTTCCGAAATTGAGCAATTTCTACATCAGTTCCATTCGTCAATGAAACAAAAATAAAACAATAATCAGCTCCATCATAACCATGGAAATAAATATATTTAATATATCCATTTTTCAAAGTTGGGTACAGATGTTGAATCAACTTACACCAATTCCCATATTTAACCCCTACAATATCTTCCCCTTCATGATCCCAACCATGATAGGGTGCACACAAAAAATCCTCTTCAAACTTACTCAAATCTGAAATTCTAAATCCATCTTTTTCATGAACAAGATGGATGAATCCATATGAATAACCAAAATACTCAGCTTTCTTTCCTTTAAACCCCTCTATCGTTTCAATCTCATAAAAAAACTTTATACCTTTTTTTCTATCAGGTACTCTTAAAAGTTTTATTAAGCTCGTATGTCCAATCCCTGCAAACGAATTTAAATATTCATCATAGTTTAATTTATTTTGATACTCTTTAGATAAAAAATTATAAGCAATTGGAAATGGAGTTCGCGCCTGGCCAACCGTTCCGCAGCTTCTCGCTCCCATATTTTCTGCTTCACGCAGGACGCTAAAATAGTTAAGAAGAGTATCTTCCGGGGTTCTAGTCAATTCAGGAGGCAACTGGATTTGGTCATGAGTTTTTTCCGAAAAAAGTGAATAGAACTTCCAATTATCAAGCCTCAGATTTAAGGCTTTCAAGCAAGATGGCCGAAAATATTTTTGATGAAAAGAATTTAAGTCCATCTCATTCCGTTTTTGCATATTCATCACCTACCCTAGTTTATGGGCACACACTGGATAGGTGAAAAATTAATTTATCAACGTGACTGTTTTGATTCCCGTTTTCTTGATATTTCTCAGCTTTTCGGAATCATAAACCTTCTAATAAAAAAAGAAGCGTTAATCCTTTTTTGGGATCAACGCTTATCCTTTACACCCTATTTTTATTGAGGTGGATTCAAATTCCCCCTTTTCAATTAAAGGTTTGAGCTGTTGTATTAATGTCTCATTTTCGTTCTCAGGCAATTTTAAAATATGATCAATAAATATTAATAAATTCCGTAAATATTCCCGTTTTGTTTCTTTACTTACTATTTTACCTTCAAAAAATAATCTCATCAAATTCAGCTTGTATTGAAAGACTGACTCTTTATTTTTCTTACTTTGTATGAGATATAAACCTGCTAAAACAGCTAACGAATGAACCAGACTTCCCGACCCTCTGTCCTCCAATATTTAGCTAATGTCATGAGTGTTCTCATCTATTCAATTAAAAATTTAAATCCTTTGTCCCTTTTTGCCCCAATCCTCCTATCTATATAGTGAAAGGAGGTGATGAACAAATGGCATCAGAGGTTATGAATAGTAGTCAGCTTCGAATTGAATATAATCACGGTATGGATTTAGATGGCAAGCCCATCTATAAGGCGAAAAATTACAGCAACTTAAAAACAACTGCCACACCGGATGATATTCTAAATGCTTCACTTGCAATGGCGGGCCTTCAACAGCATGAATTAGTTGTGGTTCAGCGCAACAGTAATTTTGACATTGTTTCTGCGTAAGAAAATCTAAAAACTAGCAGAAAGGAGGACATGAAATGAGTAAAAAACTAGAATTGCAGTTTACTAATTTTGAAGGGAAAACGGCTACCCTCTCAATCGATGATCCGATCGAACCGGTTGAGGCTGCTACTGTGTCAGCAGCAATGGATACTATTATTGCCGCCAATATCTTCACATCAACAGGCGGAGATCTTGTTGCCAAAAAAGGCGCCCGTGTAGTTGAGCGTAATGTAGCTGATATTGAATTAGGATTATAGAGAAAAGGGAGCCAAGGGCTCCCTTTTCTAGTAGAGGACAGGCCGCAGGGTCGGGTTCTCTAGCCCAATTAAGCCGGACACAGTTCCCGACCCTGCGGCCCAGGAGGACATAGTTCCCGGTTCCGTGACCTACCACACTAAGAAAGGAGGAATTCCCATTGGAACAACTACTACCATTCATTCAAGATTATGGTTTTCCGGTTGTTGTGACGTTTTACCTCTTACACCGTATTGAGGTAAAGCTTGATACATTGAACCAATCAATCCTAACCCTTCCAGAACGAATGGCTGAACCAACGCACGTACCAAATACGAATACGAAAAAAACAGTTTAATATCTTTCAGTAAAAATGCGAACAGAAACAGTGATTGTTCGCATTTTTTACTCTTAGGCAGTAGAAAACTTAGGGTCCCTAAATTAGAAAGTATTTTCCTGAGTTTGTGAGCCAGACTTCCCGACCCCCTGTCCCAATGCCCTATGGTTACTTCTAACTTAATAACTCTTGGATTTCTTGTTCACTCAGATTCGTAATTTCCGCGATTGTTGAAATGTCATAACCTTTTTCAAGCATTTTTAAAGCAACTTCTCTTTTACCCTCTTTAATACCTCGTTCTTCCCCTCTTTTTTCACCCACTCTTTGTGCACCTTCAAGATTACTTAGCAAGTCCATTAATTCTTTTTTCCTAGCTTCATACAACTTTCGGTTTTCTGTATTCGCACTTAAAGTTTCCCATTCAATGAGCGCTTCTCTTACCTGTTCCTTATTCATCGCCCATTCCTCCAATTCAGATATTAATTTTTCATCAGGTTTTTTCTGTCGATAATCTGCCACTGATAACATCATTAACCATGGCAACTCTTCACTCTGTTCAAGGGTTCTCATTTTCCGCCTATATTGTTTCCATTGTACCATGAACGCACTTAAATCAAATACATGAAACTCAAGATGATGACTCCAATTGAAATTTTCTTTATCTTCTTTAATATGAAATATCGTATGAAAAGAATCTGTTTCTGATGGAAATAATGGATAGTTTAAAATGGAGATCATTATGGTTGGTTTAGCAAATACATACGATTGGCCAGAATGTACGGTATTTGAAAACATTTTGGCCCAGTAATATAGGGTTCGTTCAGGAAAATTATGTTGATTCATTACTTGAACTTCAACATTAATATTATCTCCGGCAGTTGTCATCACAGCAAAGTCAAGTCTGACTGTTTTACCATCTTCCGTCTCTTTAATGTATTCAGTATTTTCGAAGGTTAAATCGGTAATTTTATCGTCACCTGTTCTTCCTAATAGATCATTCAAAAAGGCAATCGTTATGTGTTTTCGGCTAGGCTGTCCAAATAATTGCTTAAACATAAAATCAATTTTTAAATCGAGATATTCTTTTGTCAAAGGGATCATCCTTTCGGGGAGTTTGGTAAATACGAAGAGAGTTTTGAAAGACTATTTGGGATGTAATGTTTTGGGGGAATTTAGATGATTTTATTTTGAGGTAATCATTAGTCTTCATTTCTCTGATTTAATTTTCGACAATTATTTCTAAAATCCTGCTTTATTAATTTTAAGTTTATTATTTTATTTCATGCTTCATAGTAATTCTTCAAATCGTCAATAGAAAAATCACCGCGCTGATGATCCTTTGTATGATACATTTGAGCCAGACTTCCCGACCCCCTGTCCCATTCTTGATAAGAATACTGAATAGAAGTTGGTATACAGGGTAGTATATAACCATTAAAGAGGTGATAGAAATGTCTAACATGATGACACAAGATCAAATTGAAACATTAAGAGAGCTAATTAAAGAAGTAGACACTGCCATGTTGACTACGGCTACTGAAGAAGGGCTTGTTTCTCGTCCCATGAGAACACAAGAAGTAGAGTTTGATGGCGATTTATGGTTTTTCACTAAAAAGGAGACGAATAAATATGATGAAATATTACATAATCAAGATGTTAATGTAGCATATGCTGGTAAATCCTATGTTTCCGTCCGTGGAAGAGCGGAAATCGTTGAAGATTTAGACAAGAAAAAGGAATTGTGGAGCAAAGTATACGAGAAAATTATGCAAACATCTTATGATGATCCTAACGTCATCTTGATAAAGGTAAAAGTAGAAGCAGCCGAATATTGGGAAGGAGGAAATTTCATAAAAAGCGTTGTCTTTTTCTATAAACGCATGACAGGGCAAAGTTCTAAAACGGCAGACATTAATGAAACGTTGGAATTGAATAGTTAACAACAAAAAATGGGTTGTCTGTTGATAGGACAACCCATTTTGCTGTGTTGTGTTTAAAATCGAGACACAGTTCCCGACCCTGCGGCCCAACGCGGGTTAGGACCCCTATTCAGATGGATCAACATGAACGTTTACTCTCGTGTTTTTTAATGTTTCGTTCATTTCTTTTTTCAAGCTCCCAATAATATCATGTATTTCTTTAGCTGTAAGTTCTGAAGGAACAGTGATATGAAAATCAATATGTTTCATATTTCCAGATCTTCTTGTCTTAAGTTTATGATAATCGATAAATTGATTCCTATGGTTAAGGATGATTTTTTTCACTTCTGCTACTTCCTCATCAGGTAATTTTGAATCTAAAAGGAAGTCAAAAGCATTTTTACATAGATCCCATGCCTCTTTGATGATCAATAACGCTACAAGAATAGCCACAATCGGGTCAAGAATAGTAAAACCTGTCAGTTTGATCAACAGAATACCTATTCCTACTCCCAATGAGGTGTAGACATCTGTTTTCAAATGAAGAGCATCAGCCTCAAGTGCCATGGAATCTTCTTCCTTTGCCACTTTATATAACTTTCTAGACACTATCCAATTAATTAATGCTGAAATAAACATGACTGCCATTGCAATATTCGTTTGTTCTAATTTACCAGGTTCAATTAATTTTTTGACTGCCTCTGAAATAATCATAATAGCTGCTACAAAAATCAAAAGGCCTTCGACAAGAGCAGACATATTCTCTACTTTCCCATGTCCATAAGGATGTTTTTCATCAGCAGGCTTAGCAGACTCTTTAACTGAAAAAAAAGCAATGATAGAAGCGATAAGGTCCATTCCGGAATGAATGGCTTCAGAAATAATACTAACTGATCCACTCAAAACCCCCGCGATCACTTTAAAAATGATCAGAGCGGTGTTCGATATAATGGATAAAGACGCAACCTTCACTCTTCTATTTGAATTAACCAAAATACCCTCTCCTTTGCACCCCAAATAATAAGTAACTTTTAAAATCTCAAAACGGAAACTTCGTCAAAACCATAATAAAGCGATACCTCTTATGAAGAATCGCTACCAGTAGAAAATTATTATATCTTTTTCAACAATCTGCATAGTAAGCTACATATTAAGAGGATGTCCAAAAATTCCGGAAAAATGTGGTGAAAAGTGGTGAAATTCCGTGCAAATGAACGGTCGTAAATTAAATTTGTATAGCCACAAGAATGTACCATCATTGCCATGTTTTTTACCAATAGTTGCCATGAAATTTACAAATTCCTGTCAAAGTATACCTCTCTTTCTATGTTATACTACAAAGGAAAAATGATACCAAAGTCAGGTTCAAAAATGCCCATAATATAATATGCAGCTAAGATAGATAAATAAGTGAAAGGAGTCACTTACTCTTGTATTAGCTAATCAGTACTCAGCAAAATAGACAAGGATGGTTGAAGAACATGAGAAATCTCAGAAAATTAACCGTAGTAGTTCTAGCAGTTGCATTAGTGCTTAATTCTATGACTGTTGTATTCGCAGCTGATTCAGCTACAGTAGCAAACGCTGACAAGGCTGTTACATTAAAAGATCTAGGTCTCTATTCAGGTCAAGATGCAAATGATCCTAGAGTTGGTTTAGAAAATGCATTGACTACACAGGATTCATTACTATTTTTAGCAAAATTATTTGGTTACATGGAGACTGCTAGTGCTTTACCACCTGACCAAGTAGCTGAAGATTTAGCTAAATTTGATGATGCTGCTAGTATATCAGATTATGCTAAGAATGTAGTGGCCTATTCAGCAGCAAAAGGTATTTTTGCCGGTTCAACACATGATGATAAATTATTTGTAGGTGCTAAGGATACTGTCACAGCTGCTAGATTTGCTACATTCATGCTCAGGCAAATGGGTTATCCTGTTAAGGATTACAAAGCATCAGTTTCTCAGCTTGCAGAAACTAAAGGAAGCAAAGTCGATGCAACTATAGCCGGTGATTTAACCAGAGACATTGCAGTTGGCGTAATGTATGGAGCACTAACAGCTGAAAAGGCTAATGGAAAGACAGTTATCGCTAATTTCGTTGGTGACAATGCTGCCTTAAAGGCAAAGGCTGAAAAACTTGGTTTATTAGTACTTAAACCAGACCAGACCAAGGATTCAAAGAGTGTATCAAGTGACAGCGATTCAAGTGGCAGCGATTTGAAAAATGTTAGAGTTGTATCAGTTGAAGCGTTAAACACGAAGCAACTAGAAATAAAATTCAGTGCTGAAATGGATAAAGATTCAGCTCAAAACGAAGCAAACTACGAAATTAAAGATAAGAATGATGTTAAAAAGATTCTTACTAATAATAGCTGTAAATTAGGTGATGACATGAAGACTGTTACTATAACTCTTGATAGTACGGTTGAAGATTGTTTGACAAACTCATCTAAAGCAAAAGTTATAGTTAGCAAGAACATTATGGCTGCTAATGGAAAGAAATTAGGTACAGATGAAGAAGTCGAAGTAGAAGTACAGGATGGTTTGATCCCTAAAGTTAAAAATGTTAAGGCTACTGGTGACAAAAATATAAAAATTACCTTCGACGAGCCAGTTTATCAAGGTAATAATAATACAAAAATATTAAGTAATAATCTTTTTGCTGTTAGAAGCGGAACCTATGAATACTATGTTCAAAAAGCTGAATTAAATCTAGATGTTATCCATTTAGAGGTTGCTACTAAGCTTATCGAAGGACCTATCGTTGTTACAGTAAATAGTGCTGGTCTTAAAGACAACGTAATACAAGATTATGCAGGATACAGAGTATTTAAGACTGACACCGCTTTTAATTTCGTTAAAGACACTTCAGCATCAGTCGTAACCGTTAAGTCAGCAAATAAAAATAAAGTTGTTCTTAATTTTTCAAAGCCAGTTAAGGGTTCAAATATCACGTTATATCATACAGAAAAAGGCCATGAAGCCTACAAGTCAGAAGCTACAACGA
>JAENZK010000188.1 GCA_016841285.1 Guptibacillus hwajinpoensis
CCTATTACTTGGAGTGTAATCCTACCATATTCTTTAGGTTTAGTGGTTATTAGCTTTTTAGTTAGTGCTGTTGTAGACCTGCCTTATATTAAGATGGCTGATTTAGAATTTGCATCAGAGGTCTCAGCTACAAACGACCCAAATTCTAAGAGTACAAAAAGACATTCTAAGAAAAAGTTAATGGAACTTTTTTTACTTCTATTGTTAACTATGGCTACTGTTCTTGGAATAGAAATGTTATCAACCTTAAACATGGTAGTTATTATATGCATTGTTTCGCTTTTGTTCCCACTGATTTGGAGCATTATTAACAGGAAACTATCAGGTTATGTACAGGAATTGAAACTTCATTTTTCCGAAACTTTACCACGAATAAAAAGTGAAGCGGTTCTCTTCTTTGTAGCTGGTTTTTTTAGTGCAGCATTTGTACAGACAAATATTAGTCCTACTATCATTTTTAGTGTTAAGCAGCTGTTTGGAGAGTTTACTATTGGAATAGCCTATTTAATTATTTTAGTAATTTTCATAGCAGCAGTTGTAGGACTACATCCGATTGTGACCGTTACGATTTTGGCAACTAGTATTGATCCTAATTTATTAGGATTTAGTCCGGAATATTTTGCAGTATTGTTATTAACCTCATGGGGAATTTCCAATACTATTTCCCCGGCAACGGCCGTTAATAATTTGTTGGCCAATTATTGGGGGATAAATGTTATGAAGGTTTCATTACAATGGAATTATAAATATTCAATTATTATGGCTTTAATCCTACCACTCTACTTAAAAATAATGAATTTATAACAGGGGGAATAATAATGTTTAAAGTTATCTCATCTTCGCCAACTTTTGGAAAGTTTTCCAATGACCCAGTAGAGCTATTGCGATCCAATAACTGCGAAATTAGTACTTTATCAACTGAAATAACGTCAAATGAAATCTTATTTGGAGATTCATTAAAAGACGCAGATGCCTTAATAGTTGGAGTAGAAAAAGTGACAAAGAGCGTGATTGAAAGAGCGATAAATCTAAAGGTTATCGCTAAACATGGTGCCGGGGTTGATAACATTGACCTTGAGGCGGCCAGAGAACAGGGAATAATTGTAACAAATGCCCCAGGTGCAAATCGTCATGCTGTTGCTGACCTTGTATTTGGACTTATATTATCTGCTGCTCGACAAATACCAAGTTCTTTTGAAATGATCAAAAATCAACAATGGCCAAGGGTGGTTGGAACAGAAATTTATAATAAAACACTCGGAATTATTGGGACAGGACGTATTGGGAAAGAAGTTATAAAAAGGGCAAAGGGTTTTAGTATGCGTGTGCTAGCTTACGACCTATACCCTGATAAAACATTGGAAAATGATAAGGACTTTAAATATACTACATTGTACCAATTATTAGAACAGGCTGATTTTATCACAATTCACACTGATCTAAATGAACAGTCGAGGGCATTAATTGGCAATGAGGAATTTGAAATAATGAAAAACAACGCTTTTATCATTAATACAGCCCGTGGTGGAATTATTGATGAAAAGGCTCTCTATGATGCATTATCCTCAGAAAAAATTAAAGGGGCAGCTCTCGATGTATTTGAAAAGGAGCCATTCCATGAATCACCGTTATTACAATTACGTAATTTTGTTGCAACACCACATATGGCAGGGTATACAAACGAAGCACTTCGAGAAGTCGGAATGATTACAGCTCGTAATATTATCAATATTTTAAACAAAAAGACAGCAGAATTTGAGGTTGTAAGATAACATAGCTAGGGGGTTACAAAATGAGTAGCGATTTTATAACGGTGGAAATAAGCGAATTGACGAAAATTGTTAAAAGATTATTAATGGCAGAGCAAGTGCCATCTGATGAGGCCGATATAATAACAGATTCTTTGTTAGAGGCTGATTTGCGTGGAATCTCTTCTCATGGTGTTATGCGACTTCCAATATATCTAAAAAGATTAAAAGCGCAATCCGTTAAAAGCAGAGCGGAATATGAAACGATAGTAGAATCGAAAAATGTTATGTTACTGGATGGAAAGCATAGTATGGGACAAGTGCTCGGCGTTAAGGCTATGAAAAAGGCAATTGAAAAAGCCTCCCTAAATGATGTTGCTATTGTCGGAGTTAAAAATAGCCACCATTTTGGGATAGCAGCGTATTATTCTTCATTGGCTCTTAAAGAAAACATGATAGGCATAACTTTTAGTAACACAACACCACTCATGCCTGCAGTGGGTGGGGCGGAAGCAATTGTTGGAAATAATCCGTTTTCATTTGCAATTCCAGCAAATAAGCAAAAACCTATTCTCTTTGATATGGCTTGCAGTGTAGTTGCAATGGGAAAAATAATCAATGCACAAAACAAAGGTGAATCTATACCTGAAAGCTGGGGGGTAAATCAAAAAGGAATTCCGACAACATCTCCTGAAGATGTCCTATCGGGCGGCTTCATTTCACCAGTCGGTGGGCCAAAGGGATTTGGATTAGCATTGATCGTAGATATTTTATGTGGTGTATTATTAGGTGGTGCATTTGGTAAGGATGTAAAATCAATTTACAAAGAAGTTAATGAGCATAATGCTTGTGGACATTTATTTATAGCTTTAAATATTAACAGATTTATACCTGTTGATAATTTTAAACAACTGGTTGACCATTATATTTTGCAAATAAAAGGAAGTGAAAAAGCAGAAGGGGTTTCTGAAATTTATATGCCTGGTGAAATAGAATTATGTAAAAGAGAAAGATTAGTAAGAGAAGGTATTACACTTCCAAAGAAAGTCTATGATGAACTGATTGAGCTAAGAGAACAATATGAAATTTCAAAATAAGCTAAATTTTTATTAAAATATTCCGAAGATTATGTTAGTATAAGAATATCGAATTATTATACTAGTATAAATAGTTTATTTGGGTATACAGAGAGGTAATGAATGATGAAAGAAATGGGTGTATATGAAAGAATATGTAGTAAAGAAAAAGAATCCATTGAGCTTTTAAAAAAGTTTGTTGAAATAGAATCCTTTTCCTATCATAAAATCGGGATTGACCATCTTAGCAATGAAATTGAAAAAGTCTTTTCAAAGTATCCTATAGATGTGAAGCGATATAAAGAGGAACTTTATGGTGATCATATTCGTTTTCAACTAGGAAAGGGAGAAAAACAGATTCTTTTCATTAGCCACCTCGATACAGTTTTCCCACAGGGAACTATTACAAATATGCCCTTTATTGTGGAAGGAGATAAAATCAAGGGCCCAGGGGTAATTGATATAAAAGCTAGTTATATTATGATGTACCACTTATTTGATTTAATCAATAGTGATCATTTAGGTGATTATCAGTTAGTTTGGTTACTTACTTCAGATGAGGAGATCGGAAGTCCATCGGGACGCAAGTTTGTTGAGTCTGAAGCACAAGTAAGTGAGGTTGTACTTGTATTAGAGCCTGCTGCAGATGGGGCATTAAAAACATCAAGAAAGGGCGGAGGGAAGTTTACTATAGAAGTATTCGGAAAATCAGCTCATGCTGGCCTAAATCCAGAGGACGGAGCCAACGCAATTGAGGAACTGGCTCATCAGATTTTACATGCTTCTTCCTTCTCAAATGAAAAGAGTGGGACCACTATAAATATAGGTGAAATAAGGGGTGGTAGTTTATTTAATGTAGTCCCTGACTATGCATGCGCTGTGATTGATGTCCGGGTTCTACAAGCTGCTGAGGTGGACAGAATAGAAAAAAAATTTCAGAAGTTATCTGTACAAAACCCTAAAACTAGACTTGAAGTTTCAGGTTCAATTTATCGTCCACCAATGATTAAAACTGAGAAGGTTGAGGAACTTTACCAACTTGCCAAGAAGGCTGCTCATAAAATTGGTCTACACCTTTCGGAGGTGATGGTAGGAGGTGGTAGTGATGGGAATTATGCAGCAGCAGTTGGAGCGACGGTTCTTGATGGGTTAGGGTGCGTCGGTGGAAAAGCTCATTCTTCAGATGAATTCTTAATTATTGATTCAATAGCTGAGAGAACAGCATTATTGTATGAAATTGTAAAAATGACAATTCAAAGCGATATTTCAGAATAATAGAAAGAAATGAGGCTTTCTTGGAAGCGTATACAAAGAAATGGGGGTGTAATCCTTGAAGAAGGAATTGATATTTAACATAATATTATTTGGAGTATGTGTATTTATGCTATTTGCAGTTAATCAATTACCTGCGCCAGGAAATACAGTAGAATTAGGACCAGGATTTTATCCTAAAGTAGTCTTGTATATCCTTTTGTTTTTTAATATATTGCAAATCATAATGTTATTGTTTGCAAAAAAACAGAATTCAAATATTGAACAAACAGATAGTGATTTCAGTCTTAGAAAGGTATTAGGATTGATTCTTATTATGCTGCTTTATGTTGTTAGTCTTTATTGGATAGATTATAAAATTGGAACTTTCATATTTATTTTATTAATGATGGTTATTTTAGGCGTGAAGAGTTATAAAACATTATTTTCAGTCTCGGCCATCTCTATTGTTTCTATATATTTGCTTTTCGATCTACTTTTAAAGGTCCCTATGCCATAAAAATTGAAAAGGAGGAAAGTTAATGGAACAAATACTAATGCAAATTTTTGATCCGCAAACCCTTTTATTGGTGTTTTTTGGAGTGTTTTGTGGAATCATTTTTAGTGCAATTCCTGGATTAACAGCAACTATGGGAATTGCGTTGTTAATCCCTTATACCTTTGCATTACCTGCAGTACAAGGAATTAGTATGTTATTAGGAATATATGTTGGTGGGATGTATGGAGGTTCAATTACTGCGATATTGATACGAACTCCTGGAACACCATCCGCTGCAGCTACATTGTTAGATGGTTATCCAATGGCCGAGAAAGGCGATGCTGGTAAAGCCTTAAAATGGTCTACCATTGGGTCTTTTGTTGGTGGAATATTCAGTTGTCTTGTTTTAATTCTTGTCGCTCCGCAACTAGCTGAATTTGCATTGAAATTTGGTCCTCCAGAATTTTTTGCCCTTGCTGTATTTGGGCTAAGTATTATTGGTACGGTATCTGGTAAAAATGTGGTGAAAGGATTTATCGTAGGTGCAATAGGACTATTCATTGCAACAGTTGGAATGGACCCAATTGGGGGTGTGCAACGATTTACGTTTGGAAGCCTTAATTTAACAAGTGGCATATCATTTATACCTGCTCTTATTGGGTTATTTGCAGTATCACAAGTAATAAAAGAAATAGAAGGAAAGATTTCATTAGATACAAAAAATAAGATTAAGTATAGATCACAAAAACTATCTATAAAAGAAATCTTTTCAAAATGGGCAGATTTTCTTCGTTCATCGGTTATTGGAACATTAATAGGGATTATACCAGGCACAGGTACCTCTATTGCAACATTTCTTAGTTATAACGAGGCAAGACGTTTTTCAAAACCGGAGAAAAGGGAAAAATTTGGTACAGGAATTCCGGAAGGTGTTATTGCATCGGAAACAGCCAATAATGCTGTTACTGGTGGGGCTTTAGTACCACTATTAACATTAGGAATCCCGGGCGATGTCGTTACTGCTGTGGTACTTGGAGGATTATTAATTCAAGGGATAACCCCAGGGCCATTATTGTTCCAAAACAACAGTGAACTTGTTTATAGTTTATTCGGAACATTAATAATAGGTAACGTTTTTATGTTATTAATTGGACTTTTTGCTGTACCTTTTATTGGGAAAATAGTAGATATCCCTAAAAATATTTTATTACCGATAGTCGTCACATTGTGTTTCATTGGAAGTTATGCACTATCAAATAATATTTTTGATATCTGGATAGCACTTATATTTGGTATTATTGGATATTTACTAGAGAAGTTTAACTATCCGTTGCCTCCATTAATATTAGGTATTATTTTAGGACCAATTGTCGAATCAAATTTAAGGAGATCTTTAATTGAATCTGGTGGCGATCTAGCAATCTTTATGACAAGACCAATTAGTGCAATATTTATCGTGATTGCAATTTTAAGCTTTATCGTACCTTTTATTCGTCAATTTATAAATGCTAGGAAAACTAGTATTAATAAATCGAAGAGTGAAGATTTTAAAATTTCATAATATTATTGACTATTTCTTGAGTTGTAAATATAATTAAAGTAGTAAATAAGCAAAGCTGAATATCTATTAGGGGTTTACTCAAAATAAATTCTTAGAATCGTAGATATGACTCAGCGACAAGACTATCATTTACATTGATAGTCTATGTCCCTGAGTCTTTTTGTTTTCAAAATATAAAAAGTGAGGGAAAGAAATGAAACTTATAAGATATGTTAGAGAAGGAGTAGAGTCATACGGAATTTTAGAAAATGACAACATCATAAAAATTGATGGTGATATTTTCTCTAACTACGAAAGCACAACTAAAATTTATAAACTAGAGGATGTGAATATTTTACCCCCAGTTGTTCCTAGAAAATTAATAGCAATTGGTCTAAATTATAAAAAACATGCTGAAGAAGTTAACAAGCCACTCCCAAATGAACCCATGATGTTTCTTGTTTCTCCAACAGCAATTATTGGGCAAAACGAAACCATCGAAATAGTCAATAAGGATAATCGGACTGAACATGAAGGGGAGCTTGCCATTGTGATTGGTAAGGAGGGCAAAGATATTCCTGTTAATAATGCGCAAAGTTATGTAATCGGTTACACGTGTGCTAACGATGTTTCAGACAGGATATTACAAAAAAAGGATGGTCAGTTTACTAGAGCTAAGTCCTTTCATACTTATAAGCCATTAGGTCCTGTTATTGAAACTGAAATAAATCCTGATCATTGTAAAATTGAAGTTAGAGTAAATAACGAAGTTCGTCAGCAATCCAATACAAATGATATGATTTTTTCAACAAGTGAGCTAATTGCTAGGGTATCTGAAGTTATGACGTTATACCCTGGTGATGTTATTCTTACAGGTACACCTTCAGGTGTTTCACCTTTAAAGGAAGGAGATATCGTTGAAATCGATATTGAAGGTATTGGATGTCTAACCAATATGGTTAACATAAAAAACAATTAAAAATAAGGGGGATATTAAATGAAAAAGTCTTTTTTTGCACAAGTTTTCTTGATTTTATTGCTTCTGATATTTGCAACTGCATGTGGAGGGCAACAAAGTAACACGAGCTCTAAGGAAAATACTAATGGATCGGAAGCAACCGCAGGTAACAAGGAAGAAACTAATACTAAAATAGATTTTCCGACAAAACCAATAACAATTATCGTTCCTTATGCACCAGGTGGGACGACAGATACAGCCTCTAGAACATTAGCTTCTGTCATTTCAAAGTATATACCTAATGGTGTAAGTGTAAATGTTGTAAATAAGCCTGGTGGTGGTGGTATCATTGGTATGACTGAGGTATTAAAAGCAAAGCCAGATGGTTATACAATTGGTATGGCAACAGTCGGACCAATGACGATTAAACCTCATACTGATAATACGGCTTATGGTGCTGATACATTTAAACCTATTATGGAAGTTGTAGCTACACCGAATGTATTGGTTGTTCAATCAGATGCTCCATGGGCTACCTATGATGAGTGGTTCGAATACGTAAAGGCAAATCCAGGTGCATTTAATTTTGGTACAACTGGTGCAGGATTGACTCAGCATATTACAATGGAATCTTTTTCTGTTGAAACAGGTGTAAAGCTTACACATATTCCATTTGATGGCGGTGCACCAACTCTTGCTGCTTTATTAGGCGGTCACGTAGATGGTGCAGTGGTTCAAACAACTGAAGCAATGCCGCATATTCAATCTGGAAAATTACGTGCTCTTGTAAATACAGGTTCTTTTAAGACTGAGGGTCTAGAGGATGTACCGTTGTTAACTGAAAAAGGTGTTAATGTGTCTTCTGATGTTTGGACAGGCTTAGTTGCACCTCCAGAAGTTCCAGATGAGATTATTGATATTTTGCACCAAGCATTCAAACAAGCACTTGAAGATGAATCTTTAATTACTAAGTTTAAAAATATTGGCGTAACTCCAAGCTATGCTGGTCCGGAAAAGTTTCAAGAAATTATTAAAAGAGACTTTGATATCAACGGTAAAGTATTAAAAGCTGCAGGTATAATAAAATAATAAATTCAAGTAGTTAGGGGCTAGCCTGAAAGGGTTAGCCTCCTGGATTTGTCGGGTTAGTTCTTTTGTATAAAATAATAAATAAAGTAAAAAAAATTAGCCATTAGTAATAGAATGATTCTCTTATTTATGTCAGAATAATAATATACATTGAAATTTAAAATAAGTGAGGGAATTAAAATGGGAAATCGTGATAATGTTCTAATTACTGGCTTTGCTCAACTTCCTCGTGGGACAACTTTGTATGAAAGAAATAAGATAATTGGTGTTGTTCTTGTCATTAATACAAAGACAGAGATTATAGAGGACGCAGAATTTACATTTGTTGCTGACTTAACAAACTACTATTTGAGTGACCTTATAAAGGGATATGATTTAAAAAAGGGTATACAACCCCTTACCGATGTTATTAAGAAGCATTGTTTATTACCTTCTCAAGGTGCCATTATCCAAGCAGTTCGCTCAGCATGGGATCGGTACCATGAATCTATAACGAATATATAGATATGAAATTATTAAGCGTAATATTATGTAAGTTGACTTTTCAGATTATTAATCTATAATAAAATCAGAATATTAAATGAACTGGATATCTACTTGGGAAAGCCTAAAAAGCGTTCCTTTGTAATAGGTATAACCCAGTGACATAAGCCTGAAGATTTTGAGGGTGATATGTTACTGGGTTTTTTGTTTTACCTCAAACTTACAATGGAATTTAAGGTGTATAAGGAGCATTCCTGTAATGAAGAAATCTGAGGTTTGAACAAAAAAAGCCCCCTTG
>JAENZK010000189.1:0-3647 GCA_016841285.1 Guptibacillus hwajinpoensis
ATAGGGGAGCGAATTACAAGTAGAAAAACATTACTTGCTGTTTTCTCCGTTTTCGTAATGCTTGCTTTAACTGCATGTGGGGGAAACGGTGGCAGCAGCGATACTAATCAGGCGGACAATACCGCTTCAGAAGGAAATACTGCAACTGAAAAACAAGTATTAAAAATCGGAGCAATCCCTGATCAAAATGCTTCTGATTTAAATAGAAGCTTTGGTGCAATGGCAGAATATCTTAGTGAAAAAACGGGACTTGAGGTCGAATATGTACCATCCGTTGATTACGCAGCACTAATCACAGCCTTTCAGCGCGGAGAAATTCAATTAGGCTGGTTTGGCGGACTAACCGGTGTACAGGTTCGAAATGTTGTACCTGAGGCTGAAGCAATCGTACAAAGACCACGTGACGAACAATTCCATTCTGTATTTATTGCACAAAGTGATTTACAAGTTGACGGTTTAGAAGATTTAAAAGGTTTAAGCTTCACTTTTGGCAGCGAAAGTTCAACATCCGGTCATTTAATGCCACGTTACTTTATGGGAGAAGCAGGAATCAATCCTGATAAAGACCTTGATGGAATGCCTAACTATTCTGGTTCACATGATAAAACATATAAATTAGTTGAATCTGGTGCTTTCCAAACAGGAGCATTAAATGAAGCCGTTTGGGAAACAGCTGTAGCAGAAGGCAAAGTTGATACCAATAAAGTAAAAGTTTTTTATACAACACCACCGTATTATGACTACCATTGGGTTGTAGGTAATGTGGACGCAGTATACGGGGACGGTACTAAAGAGAAACTAAAAGACGCACTTCTTTCAATGAACGAAGAGCAAAAGGACATTCTTGACTTATTTGCTACTGATAAATTTATTGAAACAAAAAATGAAAATTATGCTGCTATAGAAAAGGTTGCAAAGGAATTAGGCATTATTAAGTAGAAGGTGAAAGCATGTCATTTCAAGATGGACAATTCGTTTTAAAAAATATCGAGAAAAGATATGGGGAGAATAGGGCTCTATCCTCCCTTTCTCTTTGTATCCAAAAAGGGGAACGAATCGCTTTAATCGGCCCAAGCGGTGCCGGTAAATCTACGTTATTAAATATATTGGCAATGATCATCCAACCTGATAGTGGGGAATATTGGCTTGATGGAAAGACAGCCTCACAATATAAAGCCGGCCAATCACTATCACGTAAGTTAGGCATCATCCGCCAGCAATTTGATCTAGTACCTAACTTGCCGGTTATCCATAATGTACTAGCAGGACGATTAGGTGAGTGGGGATTTTTCAGATCGGCTCTATCATTTTTTATTCCACAAGATAAAAATATGGCTATTCACGCATTGGAAAGAGTCGGGCTATTGGAAAAGATATATGAAAAAACAGCCAATCTAACTGGCGGGCAGCAGCAGCGTATTGCACTTGCTCGGCTATTGGTTCAGCGACCCGAAATTATTCTGGCAGATGAACCGGTTGCTTCACTCGAACCGGCCCGTGCCGAAGATATTATTTCGAAGTTAGTACAATTGGTAAAAGAAGAAAACCAAACTTTAATAACTAGTTTGCATTCCGTTGAGCTAGCCACGAAATATTTTGACCGTATTATCGCATTAAGGGAAGGCCAGGTTTTCTTTGACCTTCCTACTAATGAAGTAACCCAACATATGTTGACGGATCTTTATGATTTAATGGAGTTGAGAGAAAATGCATACGAAGCCTCCATTCCATAAAAAGACGACTTTAACGATTATAATGATAATAGTATTTGTCTGGAGTTTATTAGCAGTAGACTGGGGCTCTGACCTGCTTCATTCCGGCGGAAAATCAACCACCTTGCAAATACTTGAAGGTATGATTAAACCTGATTTATCTCCAGAAATCATTAACTTAGCAATCACTTCTTCTTGGAGAACATTAGCCTATGCTACAGCCGGAATGTCGCTTGCCGTTTTGTTAGGTGTTGTGTTCGGCGTACTGGGTTCCGGAGTCGTTGCTTCTAAACCATACAGTAAAGCGATGTTCATTACATCCTTTCGTGGTATCTTAGGTTTTATGCGGGCGATTCACGAACTCGTCTGGGCTTGGTTGTTTGTAGCAGCATTTGGATTATCCCCATTTGCAGCTATTTTTGCCATTGCCATTCCTTATGGTGGCATTCTAGGCAGAATCTTTGCTGATATGTTAAATGACGTTCCCGAAGAACCAATCAAAGCATTAAAAGCAAGCGGTGCTTCACGGCTACAAATATTGTTATATGGTTATTTTCCGATAGCGGCTGGTGGAATGGTCAGCTATGTCATGTATCGCTTTGAATGTGCAATCCGCTCATCAGCAATTATGAGTTTTATCGGTTTAGGCGGCCTAGGTTACCAAATCCAACTATCACTAGATGATTTAAAATACGATGAGGTTTGGACATTCATGTTCTTTTTAATTGCTTTAGTTTTATTGATTGATCTTTGGAGTCAAGTTTTACGAAAGAGGTTGGTAGCATGAGTACCAGAAAAAACCTTAAGCGACCGGCCAAAATCGGTGTCATTCAGCTATCAGTTTTATTAATTTTTGCTCTTGTTCTTAGCTCTTGGCTTTTTATTTTTGTTGGTGAGGATGCCAATCTATTTGATTTATTTTCAAAAGAAAATTTAGTTTATACGAAAGAATTTTTTAATGGATTGGCTGGTGTAGGGGAAGAAAATCCTGCCTTTTTAAGTAAGGAAAGCTGGATGGAAGCATTAAAGCTTTCTATCGAAACATTGCAAATGAGTATTATGGCGATAGGGTTTTCAGTTATTATTATGATTTTAACGGTGATTCCGGCTGCCCGAAATGTTGCAAATGGAACATTGACCTTATCGAGAAAATGGTATGGAAAGATCGTTTATGGAATTATTCGTGGCACTTATATTTTTTCTAGATCAGTTCCTGAATTAATTTGGGCGATGATCATTATTTTTATCTTTAAGCCTGGTATTCTCCCTGGGGCTATGGCCTTGGCGCTGCATAACTTCGGTATATTAGGTAAGCTCTGTGCAGAGGTTATTGAGGATGTCGATACGAGACCGATACGGAGCCTCGCTTCTTCCGGGGCCGGCAAAGCGCAAATGTTTATATATGGTGTAATTCCAACTGTATTGCCTCAGTTTATTACCTATATTTTATATCGATGGGAAGTTATAATTCGTACAACTATTGTTGTCGGCTTTGTTGGGGCAGGCGGCTTAGGCCAAGCCTTTAAGCTGAGTATGAGCTGGTTCCATTATTCGGATATCACGTTGTTTTTGATTTGCTATGTGCTGTTAGTTGTATTGACGGATTCGATCTCTGAAGGGATTCGGAGATTTATTAAATAGGATAGTTTAATGCACAAAAGAGCCCAGGAAAGCTATCTCCTAGGCTTTTTTGTGTATTGATGCGGTTTTTAACTTTATACCTTCAGGGTTTTCTTCACTATTCACTGGCTATTCTACTTCATTAAGGTAGAATAATAGCTTTATTGTGCACTATTCACTAGCTGCTTCACTCCATTAAGGTAGAATAAAGGCTTTATTGTGCACTATTCACTAGCTGTTTCACTCCATTAAGGTAGAATAAAGGCTTTATTGTGCACTATTCACTGGCTGCTTCACTCCATTAAGGTAGAATAA
>JAENZK010000189.1:3747-8926 GCA_016841285.1 Guptibacillus hwajinpoensis
AAAGGCTTTATTGTGCACTATTCACTGGCTGCTTCACTCCATTAAGGTAGAATAACAGCTATATTGTACTCTACTAATCTGCTATTTCTCTCCAATAGGGTAGAATTCTGGTACCAACCCTAGACCTTAGTTTTTCCCTAACACAATTCCTGTTGCATCGATCTTGTGCAGAATCTCAAGTTCCTCGCTAGTTGGCTCAGGGATATAGCTCCAGTTTGGATCGATTTCAATTTCAAAGCTGCTGTTTTCTTGAACATCTTCTAATGTTACGCCTTCGTATAAGTGAAGGAGCTTCATTCGTTTTGTTTCCTCTGAAAAACCGTAGACGCCTAATTGTGTGATGACACGATATGGTCCGGTATTCTTTGGTAGTCCATGCTTCTCACGTTCACCCGGTCCTCGGAAGTAGCCTGGGCTTGTAAAGAAATCAAGCTTTTCAACGAATTTACGCTTATCTTGGCTCATTAAAATGATGTTTCTCCAGCAAAAAGAAGCGATATCTGCTCCCCCACCTGAACCAGGAAGACGCACTTTTGTATCCTCCCATGTCCCGATTAATGTAGAATTCAAATTACCGTATGCATCAATTTGAGCTCCACCTAAGAATCCATATTCTATGAAGCCTGCTTGTGCTAAGCTCATTACATAATCCATAGAGCCGACTATCGTACCATTTTCAAATGTCATGGATTCACTAACTTGAATAGGCAGGCGTTGTGATGGTGTGCCACCAATACCTCCCCCTTCATAGATCGTTAATAATCCAGGTGCATGGGTTTTTTGAGCGAAAATACCTGCTAACAGCGGCATACCTGTCCCAACAAATACACTTTTATCATCCTCTAAAGCTTTTGCGGCCGCAATAATCATTCTGTCAGCAGCAGTTGCTGTTCGTTTTTCTTGAGTTGTTGTTGTCATTTTATTGCCCCCCTTGTAGAAACTGTTGGATGTGGTATTGTTCCGTTTTCGATATTTTCAAGTTCACGCAGCTTGCGAAGGCCGCCGACTTTTTCTAGATATTCATAATGGTCGTTTGTTGAACGAATATATTGGTCTAAGTATTCCTGTACACCTTCATCAGTAGCTGAAGCTTTCAACCATTCCATCCATTGATCTTCATCGAATGAATATTGATATGGAACTTGGTTTGGATGGGATCCAAATGGCACTTCAACTACAGCATCAACAACAAAGAATGGAATTTTTGTTAAATCAGGACGCTTTTGAATTTCCTCTTCTGGGACGATTTTTTCAGCTGTAATGATTACTTTTTTCGCTGCATGCGCAAGATCTACATCAAGTGTGATATTTCCGTCAACTTGGCAATTTCCGTATTTGTCAGCACGGTGTACATGGATAATGGCTACATCGGGATAACATGCAGGTAATAAGTTGATTTTTTCCCCACTAAATGGATCTTCAATTACTTTTGCCCCACTATAATGAAGTGTGTCTGTTCCAAGGGCTGTTCTTGATGGGAAGAATGGAATTCCTCTTGCAGCAGCTGAAAAGCGCCATTGGAAACCGGCATTAGTCATTTCAGATAGGATCTCCAATGTTCCGTTCTTTACTGCTCGGCGTGATGCTGGACATAAGCCACGAATTTCATCTCCGAAGCCATAGGCAATTTCAGCTTTTGTAATTAAACCAGCCGCTGCTAACAGCTGCCAGTCATGCTGTGAACCTTTTGCCGCAACAGTTAAGTCGCCAATATTTTGACGGATAATCTCGTATACAGCTGCCATTGGGTTACGAACTGAGCCCATGCCGCTAAATACAATATAATCTCCTTGGTTAACCCCACGGCTAACCGCCTCTTTTAAAGTGACGCGTTTATCGACTTTCTTTGTTGATTTATTATTTCTTCGATATTCCCTTATTTCATCAGTAGATGCCCATCCATATAAATATGGATTTTCGGCTTTTGTGTTTGTAGTAGTCATCGCAATATTTCTCCCTTTTGTTTTTTCTTAGCGGTCTGACCATTGTGCTGGTCTTTTTTCTAAAAATGCACGTATACCTTCTACTGCATCTGGTTTTTGGCTATTTTTTACCATAACATCTGAGCTGTATGTTAAAGCTTCAAAATCGTTAGAGATTTGAAGTTGTGTATATAATTGTTTTTTACCAGCCTCTAAAACTGCTAAACTATGACGAGCAACAGAATTTGCAAATTTCTCAGTTTCTTCATCTAATTTTTCAAGAGGTACAACTCTATTAATTAAGCCATGAATTTTCGCTTCTTCTGCTGAAATGAAATCACCTGTAAATAGAAGCTCCGCAGCCTTCTTACGATCAAGGTTACGGCTTACGAATACAGCTGGTGTATGACAGAATAGACCAATTAATGTTCCAGGAGTTGCAAATAGTGAATTATCACTTGCAATCGCAAGGTCTGATGCTGCTACTAATTGAGCACCAGCTGCTGTAGCGATAGCATGTACCTTTGAAATCACAACTTGTGGAATATTTCTGATCTTTTCCATTAAGGCTTGGCATTCTTCGAATAAATTTGAGACTTCCTCTACTGGTGCACCATCAATCTCACGAAGGTTATGTCCTGAACTAAACACTTTTCCTTCCGCTTGGATGATGACAACATTTATTTTTCTTTCATTTCCGATTTGGGTTAACTTTGCATCTAGCTCTCTTATTAATTCAAGTGATAGCGCATTACGCTGCTTATCATTATCTAATGTAATTGTTCCAATTTTCCCATTTTCCTCATACTTAATTAAACTCATAGTAAATCCACCTTTCATATCTTTTTAGTTAGTTTAATGTGTGCAAGAATCTTACCATGTTCCTATAGGTAGCAATTATACTAATAAAACAAAATAAAAACAAAAGTGGTCTTCCCTCAAGATAAGGAAAGACCACTAAAACGTTATGAGCCCTTCACTTATCTTACTGCTGATGATCCATCAGTAGGAATTGGCACCTTCCATCTTATAATAAGAATGGGGTTGCCGTGGTTTCATAGGGCCTTTCCCTCCACCACTCTGGATAAGTAAAAATTCAATTATTTAATTGTTTGAAAATTATGTTCTTAACTTTATCATTAACTTTATTGTTTGGCAACTGCTTTTTTGAAAAAATAAAATTTTAAAAGTTTTTAATAATCCTTATTGACAAAGTATGTATTTCTCCCGTACAATCACAATCATAACAAAAACAACCAAATATTGAAACGGATACCTTATCCAGAGAAGGGGAGAGACTGGCTCTATGATCCTTCAGCAACCTTGCAGCAATGCAAAAGGTGCTAACTCCAGTAACAAGTTTTATAACTTGTTAGAAGATAAGGAAGAGTCGATTTTTAGCCTCTTCCTTTGGAAGAGGTTTTTTAGTTTCATTAGAAAGACACGACTTGCCACCAATAATGGTGGAAGTCGATGTCCTTTCTTATACTATCTACAAATCAGAAAACAAATTCTGATAGTAAAAAAAATATCGAGAGGAAGATTTCAATATTATGAAAAAGAGATTAGTAGTTTTAGGTACAGCATTATCATTAACATTAGGCTTAACAGGATGCAATAACGCACAAGAAGCTAGTCAACCGACAACTCCAGCTGCTGAGCAAACTGGAAGTCAACAACAAGCACAAGAATTAAAGGATTTTAAAGTTGGTTATCTACCAACGACAGGACATAGCCTCTACTTTATCGCTCAAGAGGAAGGTTACTTTGCTGAGGAAGGTTTAAATGTAACGCTCCATTCTTTCTCTAATAGTGGCGAAGGAATTAATGCGGTATTGGCCGACAAACTCGATGTTGGTACTTTCGGAACAGCAGCACCACTTGCATTTGAAGATCAAGGCGCTGACTTAGTGTTCTTCGGCGGACAAATGGGTACGGGTGCTGGTGTTGTAGCAAAAGGAGATCTTGCTAAGGAATTAGAAGATCCAGCCAACTTTAAAGGCAAAAAAGTAGCAACTGTTAAGCTAGCAACTGGTGATGTTGTTTGGAGAGGCGCCCTTTATGATGCAGGGCTTGATTGGGAGAAAGACGTAACGATCGTTGAAATGAATTCACCAGCTGATGTTATTGTTGCTGTTAATAAAGGCGAAGTAGATGCAGGTGTTGTTTGGGTACCTTTCGTTGAAAAAGCGAAGCAAGAGGGCTTAACAATCGTGGATTACACAAAGGAATATTATGATAATCATGTATGTGGACGTTTAATTTCAAGTCCGGCAAACTTTGATAAAAACTATGATTACTATGTTAAATTTTTAAAAGCGATGATTAAGGCTGAAAAATTCGAACAAGATCAAAACAATAAACAAGAAGTCATTGAAGATGTTGCTAAATACGTACAAGTTGACCCAGAAATCATTGAAAAAGATCTTTACAGCGGTTATTTAGACCAAACTGTGGACCCAAACAAAAAAGCAATCGTAGCCATGAGAGAGACAATGGTTAATATCGGCTACTTAAAAGAAGACAAAGATATTTCTTCATTAATTCATATTGAAGCTTATAAAGAGGCATTAGATCAATTAGCAAAAGCCGAGCCAAATGATGCATTCTATCAAGAACTTGCCACTCGTTACGAGGAAAACAATCTGTAGGAGATGTGTTTATGAGTACATTATATTTTGAAGATATAGATGTTAAATATGAAAAAACAGATCATTATGCATTAAGAAATTTAAATCTTACAATCCAATCGGGCCAAATTGTTTCATTAATTGGCCCGTCCGGATGTGGTAAATCGACAACACTTAATCTGGCATCAGGGTTACTATCACCAACCTCAGGTACTGTAAAAGTGGATGATAGCGAAATAACCGGACCGGGGCTTGATCGTGGTGTAGTATTCCAAAGCTACTCCCTCTTCCCTTGGATGACAGTGCTAGAAAATATTACTTTCGCATTAAAACAAAAATCGAAAGAACCAAAAGAAGAAATCACAAAAAAGGCAATCCGTGTTCTTGAAAAAGTGGGTTTAAATGAAAAAGCGCAAAAGTCATTTCCATCCGCACTTTCCGGTGGAATGCAGCAGCGGGTGGCTATCGCTCGGATGTTTATCTTGGATGCACCTGTGTTTTTAATGGATGAACCATTTAGTGCTGTCGATGAAATTACAAGGAACCAGCTTCAGGACTTGTTATTAAAGCTATGGGAAGAAGGAGAGACGAAGAAAACCGTCCTCGTTGTTACCCACAATATTGATG
>JAENZK010000190.1 GCA_016841285.1 Guptibacillus hwajinpoensis
CTATTTTAGGAGGGATTTATTATGAAAGGTTGGTTGTTTACAGAAACTGGAGTTCCCTTGAAATTAATAGAAAAAGAAGATCCTCACGCAATTCCAAACCACGTTGTTATTGACATTAAAGCTACTGGCCTTTGCCATTCGGACGTTGCTGCATTAGAAGACCCAGGCTGGATGCCATTATTTCCAAATGGGCCTGTTATCATGGGACATGAGTGTGCTGGTGTCATCTCTGAAGTCGGGGAAGGTGTTGTGGATTTAAAAGTGGGTGACCGCGTAGGAGTCAATCCTCTTGACCGTGAGACACGTGAAGCTGCTGGATACAATTATGATGGAGGATACGCAAACAAAGTGCTGGTTCCGGCAAAACAGTGTGTAAAGATTCCGGATGGGGTTTCTTTTGTAGAAGGTGCCGCATCAACGGATGCTGGACTCACTGCTTATCATGCACTTTTTGCTATTGGAGATGCTAAACCAGGTATGAAAGTTGGCATTATTGGAATCGGTGGGCTTGGTCAGTTTGCTGTTCAGATGGCAATGATTAAGGGATGTGAAGTATATGCGTCAGATGTTTCACCTGCCGCAGTTAAGCTCGGAGAAGAATTAGGTTGTAAAAAGGTTTATAAGAATGTTCTAGATATGAAGGAAGCTGAATGTGATTTAATTGTTGATTTTGCTGGTTTTGGACAAACCACTGCCGATGCTTTGGATGCTGTGAAGCCTCGTGGGACGGTTGTTATTGTCGGTATGGGTATTCTGCAGTCTAATATCAATACCTATCTGATGATTACAAAGGAATTGAAACTCCTTGGGAGCAACGGAGGAACTGTTGAGGACCTCAAGGGTGTATATGAGTGTTTCGCCACCGGGAAGATGAGCCCCCAACTGACAACGATACCATTTGAAGAAATAGATAAAGGCTTGGAAAAACTTAAGAAACACGAAGTAAAGGGCCGCCTAGTAGCTGTATTTGAATAATAACAATGATAGGTTGACGCAAACATTTTCATCAACAAATCCAATTAAGAACCAAAAAATACTCTAGTCTGAACAACTGTGTCAGAGCAAAATTATATACTTTCTTTAGATAAAAACTGCCAATAATAGGTTGGCAGTTTTTATTTTAACCGTAAAAGTCTCCACATAAATGTAGGACACCGCAACATTTTGAAAGTGCTGTTTACCTCATATTAGCTTTTTAAATACTACATCAAAATCCATGGTCCTTTTTAAAGTATTGTAAACAGGTGAATGATTCAATGCATTGTTGCAAAAATCAGAAAAGTCATCATCCTCAAGATCAGCATATAAATAAACGGTTACGATCATTTTATCGATAAACGGTTCTTCATCATAGCCTCTTACTCCGAGCAAGGTTAGGGGGTTCTCTAACGAAAGGTTTAATACTCCTTCAATCTCTTCGATAATAGAATCTCTTTTTTTTGACTGCTCCAAGAGTGCCAATATAATGCTGCTTAAAACTGAGCCAGCAAAGTATTCAAGACTGCTTATTTGTCCATATTCGGAGTCAAAGCTGATTTGCTTTTCTACCTCAAAGCTATTTTTATTTGTAAATATTTTAACAGATGAGAGATCATTGGAAGTTCCCCTAAACGTCATATCAAAAAACCTAGACTCATGTAACATGCTTGCTCCATCTTTCGGCTGCTTATTCATATTTACTCCTTAGCATGGACGCCGCTTCTGTTAATACTCGTATTTTTCCTGAAATATTTTCATATATATTCACTGGACTATTTGCGAAGGTTGCAAAACCACAGTCTGGATTTAGCCATATTCTTTCCTTTGGAAGATATTTCATTGCCTCTTCGGTTCTTGATACGATTGAGCCCACTGTTTCAATTTCATCTGTACGTGGATTAATAACTCCCAAACCAAGTGCTGTATTCTCTCTGATTCTTGGATCAGCCAATAAGGAACTTAACTCTCCTGCTCTTGGAGTTGAGAATTCAAGGGTTAAAAGATCTGGATTCACCTCTGCAAATAGTTCGAGTAGAGGCGTATATGGACCTGTCAATAATATCTTCTCGTTCTTGCTCCAATTACCTCTACATACATGAAGAGATGAAACCGTACTTTTTCTATCTAAATACTCCATAATCTTCCGAATCAAGGAACTGGCAAATTCAAGCTCTTCTTTAGGGTCTTTTCTCTCAGAAAGAGCAGCACACATAAATGACCTGGTCTTTCCTTCTGTGAAAACCACCTCGGTCAGAACCGGTTCATCAAATTGAATGACATCAACTCCAATGTCAATAAGATTGTCTATTTCTTCCTTCATAATCTTAATAACATCTTCTCCAAGTTCTTCCTTGCTCCCATAAACCTTTCCGGAAAGATTAGGAAGCCACATGGATCTAGTAAGGAGATAGGGACCTGGCATTGTTATTTTAACGGGTTTATCGGTGAACTTCTTTACGGTCTTAAGCTCATTTGCCACAATATCGCCATTGTATTCCAACTTACCGACACAAATCGCATTTTTAATACTGACAGCCGGAACATCAAGTGTCGTCAAAATATTTTCAAAAGCCTTTTTATCATCAATATAATCGAGCATTTCACTCATGCTCAACATTTCAACCCCGCTAATTTTATCAGAAACAAAGGACACATAATTATCCCGTCCAATCTCTCCACTTGTGATGACATCAATCCCCAAATTTTCTTGCATTACTACAACTTTTTCTGTTTCCAACTCAATTAGCTTATTGAAGTCGTTCTGTTCAATCTTGTCCTTTCTAATCATTCTAAGGGCCTTTAGAACTTCCTTTGATCTTGGCATACTTCCCATCAAGGAAGTTGGAAATAATGGTAAGTTTCCACTCATATATCACATCTCCCAATGTTCTTATTAAATAGTAAAAAGAGAAGCAGCGGAAAGAACCACACCTCTCTTTTCATTTACTGCCGAACTGGTTATCTTGCATACTCTAAAGCTTATTTATCAAAGAATTTCAGATAATCATTTGCTTCACGTAATTGTGAAAATCCTGTGATTCTGCCTTCTACCCACTTCTTCAAGCCTTCCATATCCATCATCTTCTTATGATCTTCATTGTTGTAGTCCATTTTATTAAGAACTTTATCCCATTCTATGAATCTTTCTGTTGAAAAATCAGGATGAGCTGTGAAAATGCAGTGGTCAAAGAAATCGGTTGTATCAATACAAACCAATTGATTTTCATCAACAGTGCCATCCTTCTTCCATGCTTCCCAGTTTAAATCGAGAGTTACGGAGGCATCTACAGTTCCTGCCATCAATGCTTTCATAGCATCTAACTCTCCTCCTACATGGTCTCCATGTAGACCAACGCCAACATTGAACAATACCTCAGTATAGTCCTTTTTATACTCTAATCCATTTTTACGTAAATGGTTGATTGGGATTAATCTTGCTTGTGGTGAGTCAATCGCTCCAAAACCAATCGTCTTACCCTTTAGATCATTAAGTCTTGTTATTCCACTATCTTTTCTGACAATGAAGCAGGTCTTTCTGTCTCGATCTGTATCTCTCATAGAAGACATCTGGCACTTTCCATCTGTTCTTAAATAAGTGTCCAGCCATGCTAAAGGGGAATTCCAGGCAATATCAATTTCCTTGTTCATTAATCCATCAACCTGTCCTTCATAGTCCTTATAGAAGACGCATTCTATTTCAAGCCCTTCGTTTTTGAAAAAATCAGCGATAATCCCCCAGATAACAGTTACCTTCGGATCATAAATAACTGCGCCTACTTTTATTTTATCGTTATTCAATGATATCACCACTCCTTACTAGATTTATGGAATCATTTGACCTGTTAATGCTTTTCCAAGCCAAACCGTTAGTACGTCGGTGCTTGGAGCCATAACTTGCCCAGCATATGAATCTCTCAAAAGTCTTTCAATAGGCAAGGCCTTATTATAGGCTTTTCCACCTCCAACTCTCATTGCAAGTGTTCCGCATTCGATTGCTGTTTCTGAAGCAAAGACTCTCGCTGCCAAAATTTTCGCAAGCGCATCAGATTCTCCGTTCGCACCTGCATTCGCAGCATCTACGGTCATTGCCCTTGCTGCAGCCGCATTTTTATAAATCTGTCCAATATGTATCTGTACCGTTTCAATATTTGAAAGTGTACTTCCATCTGGATATTTCCTTTCTGCAGCATAGTTGCTAATGACATTAAACATATGCATGGCAGTACCGCTATATACTGCTGCTAATCCTGTTATGAAGAATGGAGCTACGACGTTGAATACCTGCTCTTGGCCTGAACCTTCTGGACCAACGCGGTAAGATGAATCTAGAGTAACATTGTCAATGTTCATTGGACATGACGAGTTGCCTCTCATACCAAGACCATTCCAATTTGACATTTCAAACGTTAAGCCTTTTGAATCCAAAGGAAATACCCAGTTATTGATCTTTCCTTCTTCAACAGATGGTGCAAGGAGAAGATAGTAGGACGCATGCGTGCCGGATGTTACCATGCTTTTTCTACCATTGAAGGTTGAGTTTTCTCCGTTAACCTCAACATTTACCTCCGGTTTATAGAAGTGTGTTCCTGTCCCGATTTCGCTATAGGCTAACGCCATAAATTTCCCATTTTCTACGATATCTGTATAAATCTTTTTCTTAAGCTCATCACTTCCATAAGTATTTATGCACATTAATGCAACATTATGCATCATATAGCAAAGTGCAGTAGTGGAGCAGGTCTCAGCAAATGCTAAACAAGCCTGGGTATGCTCAACAAGTCCTTTGCCATATCCACCAAATTCTTCAGGTACAAGCAGTTTTAAAAATCCCTTTTCTCCTAGTTTTTGGAACGATTCTTCCGGAAATCTCGATTCCTTATCCGCTAGTTCAGTGTAAGGCAGTATGTATGACTTAGCAAAATCCTTGCCTTCTTGATAAATATTGTTCATATTTTTTCTCCTTACTTTCACTATTTCTTATTTAAAATAACTTAACATTAAAGTTTTATAAATTTTATATATAATCATTATAAGTTATTTTTATTTTAAAATAACACACATACCCTAAATACTCAAGAATGGTAAATCTAAATTTGGTAATTTAATAGACCAAAGGATGGATCCCCCACCAAGTAAACTGAAATGAGACATTAATTTAAATCAATCAAAAAATCGCTACTCTATCATTTGAAGTAGCGATTTTTTTAATATAACGTATTGGATTAATTTAGCTTACATTCCTTAGATTTTACCTACAAGATCTATACTAGGCTTAAGCGTTGCACTTCCTTCTTTCCATTTTGCTGGGCAAACTTCGCCAGGATTGTTATGCACATATTGTGCTGCTTTGATCTTGTCAATAAGTGTACTTGCGTTACGTCCGACACCTTCTGCATGAATTTCAGCAACTTGGATAACGCCATCTGGATCAATAATAAATGTTCCACGGTCTGCAAGTCCTTGCCCTTGTCGTAATACTTCAAAGTTAGTAGGAAGTGTTAATGAAGGATCACCAATCATTGTATAAGTTACTTTTCCAATTGCTTCTGATGAATCATGCCATGCTTTATGGGTGAAATGAGTATCTGTTGAGCAAGAGTAAACTTCTGTACCTAGTGCTTTTAAATTCTCATACTCACTTTGAAGATCTTCAAGCTCTGTTGGACATACGAAAGTAAAGTCTGCTGGATAAAAACAAAGAACTGTCCACTGACCTATAAAATTTTCTTCAGTTACCTCTACAAAATTTCCATTTTTGTAAGCTTGTGCTTTGAATGGTTTTACTTTAGTTCCAATAACAGACATACTACTATTCCTCCTAAATTATATTTTTATAATTGCTATACGAATAAGTTTACTAAATCGATACTAAGGGACCTCTGTCTTTATTGAGAATAAAAGGTCCTACTTTATATTAAGTAAAATCTATGCATATGTAATTTTGTCAAAAACATTTAAGCTTTTTTAGCCGCATCAATCGCTGCTTCATAGTTTGGATGATTGGTTGCCTCGGGCACATATTCAACATATGTAACCTTATCTTCTTTATCAATAACAAAAACAGCCCTTGTTAATAGGCGAAGTTCTTGAATAGCCACTCCATAAGCTTCTCCAAACGAAAGGTCCCGGTGATCGGATAGCGTTTGAACTTTATCAATACCTGCAGCACCACACCAGCGCTTTTGAGCAAATGGTAAATCAACGCTAATCGTTAAAATAGATACACCATCAAGATTTGCTGCTTCTTCATTGAATCTTCGAGTTTGCTGGTCACAGACTCCAGTGTCAAGAGATGGTACAACACTAATTAGACGAACTGTTCCTTTAGAATCCTCAAGGGTAACCGGAGAGAGATCGTTGGCTAAAACAGTAAAGTTAGGAGCTTTATCACCAACTTTAACTTCATTTCCTAAAAGAGTAACGGGGTTTGCTTTAAAAGTAACATTTACCATGTAAATTCCTCCTTTTTCCATTGTTTGTCTTAAGAAGTATTCTTCAAATATTGTCCCAATGCACAGGAACTAGGAATTCACTTTGCTCCTGTGCTTGGGTATTAGCGTTGACAAGTATACATTACCATTATTACAAAATATTATCAAGAATATAAGTAAATCTTATAACGCATTTAGTGGGGGCACTTTACATACAAAATTCAAACAATTAAATGATATAAAACAAAAAGAAATAGACCCCCTCTCCAAATGTTAAGGTCTATTTCTTGACTCAAATACTTCAGCGTTTTGTTAGTAGTACCCCATAATTGAACAGAAGAAACCAGTGAAATAGGTGGTTTTGTTTTTCTATTTAAGTATTTTATTAAGGGTTTAGATTGTTTGTAGGATCACCATCGGGGTTTCCACGTCTATAGCCACCACCTTGTTCTAATGTGCGGTTAATGTCTGTATTCCCATCTCCATCACGATAATACGGATCAACCTTCACTCCATTTTTAGTTTCATAGCCATCTACCATATGCGGGGTAACCCAATGAGTATTATCCTCGTCTATATTATTTTCAATAACCTTACTATCTTCCTGAATTTGAACTACAGCTCCGATACCAATCATAATTACTATAAAAAAGATAAACCCAACTAAATATCTAATAACTTTAATTGACATTAAAAATATCACTAGGGCTACACCAGCGACACCTATTAAAACCAAAAATATTCCATTGAAATTTGGTAATATCCCTCCAATAAACGGCTCTAAAATTTTAACACCTGAAAATAGAAAAAAAGTAACGGGAAGGGCAGTGATTGACGCCATAAAAATTGCGCGAATTATCCCACCAAACAATACTTTAATCAAATAATCTCCACTATCCTCTTCATAGAATAAAAAATAAATTATTATACCAATAGCAATAATAATAGTTAAAACTATATACATCTTCAAAAACATTAATAACACCCCCTTGTTCAACTCTACTCTTCAAAAAATCTCTAACTCCATCTCCCATTCCCAAACTATTTCCAAGATGCATTAGGTTAATGATTAACAGAGTGAGAGTTGTCAATCGTTGCTGAGCATCAACTATAAAAGTCTTTCTTCCAACAGAGTTAACCATGTAAGAATTTAAAGAATACCAGTCATACTTTGATATGTTTTTCTTTGTTGCATCCATACCAACTCTATAACATAGGTTAAAAATATCATCAAGTAAAGATTTAACCGGTCTATATGCCTGTTTACTATCGTTCCACTTATATTCCCTTTGGTAAAGGCGATAGATTTAATGCCATAGTATCATCACTCCAACCAAATTAATTCTTTCTATTATGCTATTATACAATTATAAGACTTCAATTTTGCAAATAACGTAAAAATACCTCTAGGAATTTCCTTGAGGCACATAAAACTTTTAAAATTTTTCCATAAACAACATGTCCATAAAGAATATGTGCTGTAATTTCTGCAAGTACAATTCCATATAGCTCGCAGGGGCGGTCGGCTCATCCCCACTAGAAAGGGGGGGAGATTATGGTGTCATATGATGCAGCAAACTTAGCATTAAGCTTTGGTGTATTTACCTTAACACTTATCAGCGTTATTATTGCGCTAATGACACTAAACAAAAAGAAATAGACCGCCCCACCAAGGTAATGGTCTATTTCTTTGACTTAAATTACACAGAGCTGTTTTGCTCTTGCAGCGTTAAAATGTAAATGCCGTTAGGGATTGCCGTCCCGCCGGCTAATTTTTATGATTATCATATCTATAATATATTATTCCACATAAAAATTTATCTAAACATTTTTCCATTCTAATTTTGATATTTTAAAACCGCAACATTTTCCACATGGCTTGAGTGGTGATGGCAGACATATTAGTGTAGTGGTGTTTACCTTTCTGCCTGATTGTATACCATTTTATGGATACCTTATTAACATAGTCAATGGATTGGAGAATTCTTTTTGTGCTATGCCACTTCTTGGTTTATCAAGTTCTTGCCCCTCAAGCGCTTTGCAAATCTTGTTGTTATATTGAGAAACATAACGTAGTGCAGCCAAAGAAAGTAGAGATTGGATTTCAGTTGGAGTAAGCCACATGTATTCATGTAATTCTTTAGCTATTTGCTCAATTGTTTTTGCTCCAGATTTTTGTCCTATCATATCCATCATATCTTCTACAGCTTGCTGTTTTCTATCTTGCCTAGAATCATTTGCCTCATAGGAAGAAACAACCCAATAAAAGCCGTTATAAAATCTTTGAACTATAATAAAGCAATCAGTATATCTGTATAGCAACTCAGTTCTATCACTATTCCAGATTGGCTTCCTAGACTCATCACGTTGAACTAATTCGTTCTTTCCCATCCATACTAAATATGGGTATTTATTAATATAAAGAGCATATTCATTTTTACTTGAGAACTCATATTCTAATAAGGATATATCATCATTTGAGTATGTTATGGGCTTTTGACGGAAAAACTCTT
>JAENZK010000191.1 GCA_016841285.1 Guptibacillus hwajinpoensis
GTTTCCTTTATCTCAGTCGAAGCCCCTCCAGTTTGTACGGCGATGAGCAAGGCGCTTGCGCTTTTCTTAATAAGGCTAGTGGGTCTTGGACTAGTGTTGCATACAAGCGACAGATTAGTTGAACATTATGTGAAATGTTGAGCAAGTGCAACCGATCTCAATGTTCAATACATTTTACCAGCGGCTCATTTGGACCTGATAAAAAATTTATTAATTAGGTTAAACCCTTATTTATCAAGCAAATTCCTCCTTCTAAATAATTTTCGTAGTTCTATATTAAAAGTTGGCACGGTAGTTGCTTATATATAAGGTGTAAACAACTTACTAGCAATCGAAGGGAGTTTGTAACATGTCAAAAGTTATATCAGCTGAAGAAGCATCAAAATTAATACCTAATGAAGCTACAGTTGCATGTACTGGTTTTGGATTAGGAATGGTTCCCGAAGAAGTATATTTAGCAATAAGAAAACGATTTGATGAAACAGGTAGTCCAAAAAACCTGACATTTACGTGGACTGCAGGAAATGGTGATGGTAAAGGAAGAGGTGCTAACTGCTTTGGAGTTGAAGGATTAATTAAAAGACTAGTTGCTGGTTTTATCGGTAACAACCCAGATATATGCGAATTAATATACGAAAATAAAATGGAAGCCTATGCCTTGCCGCAAGGTGTTATTGCTCAATTATATCGTGAAATTGCCGCAAAAAGACCAGGTTTAATTACAAAAGTTGGACTTGGTACTTATGTTGACCCGCGTTATGAAGGGGCAAAATTATCACCATATACAACAGAAGACTATGTTGAATTAATGAATATTAAAGGAGAAGAATATTTATTCTATCCATCCTTCCCAATCCATGTAGGCCTCATCAGAGGAACTTATGCAGATGAAGATGGAAACATTGTAATGGATAAAGAAGGCTTATTAGTTGAAGCTCTTCCAATCGCTCAAGCTGCTCATAATTCTGGCGGAATCGTGATTGCCCAAGTTGAAAAAATAGTGAAAAAAGGTTCATTAGATCCAAAACAAGTAAGAGTTCCAGGGATTCTGGTTGACCATATAGTTATTGCTCAACCAGAAAACCATTTCCAAACTCAAACAACTCAATATGACCCTGCATTATCAAATGAAGTAAAGGTTCCAGTAGAAGGTTTACCAACATTGCCGTTTGATGCACGTAAAGTGATTGCAAGAAGAGCAGCAATGGAATTAAAACCAAATTCAATTATAAACCTTGGCATTGGAATTCCGATTACTATTGGTTCAATCGCCGCAGAGGAAGGCGTTAGCCAACATATGAACCTTACTACAGAGGTCGGAGTTATTGGAGGTATTCCAGGAAGTGGGGGAGACTTCGGACTAGCCTATAATGCGGATGCAATTATGGAGCAACAAGCACAATTTGACTTTATTGATGGTGGAGGTCTAGACCTAACTGTTTTAGGGCTTGCTGAAGCAGATGAACAAGGGAATATTAACGTAAGTAAATTTGGTAAGAGAGCAAACGGGCCAGGTGGAGCGATTAATATTTCTCAAACAGCTGAGAAAGTTGTATTTGCAGGTACTTTCACTGCAGGAGGATTGAAAGAAGAAATCAAGGATGGAAAGTTACATATCCTTCAGGAAGGAAAGGCGAAGAAGTTCCTAAAAGAAGTGCAACAAATTACATTTGGTGGTCAGCGTGCTGCAAGTATAAACCAATATGTGCTTTATGTAACTGAACGTGCCGTATTCCAATTAATTGATGGAAAAGTAACATTAATTGAAATCGCACCAGGTGTAGATTTACAAAAAGATATCTTAGACCAAATGGAATTTACTCCAGAAATAGCAAAAGATTTGAAAACAATGGATGCAGGCCTCTTCAATGAAGAATGGGGTGGTTTAAAAGAAATTATTGAAGCGAAAGCAAAGTAAAAGCCAACCTGAAATAGGACCTGTACTTGCTTAAAGAATATTAAATCTCATAATCTAGCAAGCATATAGGGAGCAACCGCTCCCTTCCTTTACAAATATGTTATAGGGAAAATCCTAATAATTTAATGTGTTTGCTAGATGTAAAAGAATAAAGGAGAAAAAATTATGGAGATGTTAGGACTATTTGGAATCCTTCTTAGTATAGCTTTGATTATTTACCTAGCAGCGAAAGGTTTCAACATTATTTATGTTGCGCCTCTCCTATCTATCCTCATCATTGTTACGAATGGAATGGACTTTTTCCCAAGTATCATTGGTAAGGAAGCTTCTTATATGACAGGGCTAGGCGGCTTTGTTATTAATATGTTTGCCGTATTCATGCTTGGATCGATTTTAGCTAAATATATGGAGAAAAGTGGGGCTGCACAATCGATTGCTTCGAAAGTCATTAGTATTACAGGTAAAGATAATGCTTACGCTGTATTAATTGGTGTATTTCTTATTTCTACACTATTAACACTAGGCGGAGTTACCTTATTCGTACTTTTATTTGTACTAATTCCTTTAGCAAAACCATTATTTAAAGAATTAAATATTCCGTGGAACTTAATCGCAATTCCATCCATGCTCGGTATGGGAACTTTTACGATGACGATGTTACCCGGTACACCTTCTGTACAAAACGTAATACCAACTACTTACTTAGGAACAACTCTTACTGCTGCGCCTTTGGTAGGTATTATTGCAACAATAGCCACAATTGCCTTTGGTCTATGGTATATGAAATTTGAATTAAATAGATCGCGTAAAAAAGGCCTTACATTTGCAGACTTTTGTGAAGATGACAGTGTCAGTGAAGTTAGAAAAGATGTCCCTTCTTTCATTGTAAGTATTCTTCCGATGTTAACGCTGATTACCATTGTTGTTGTAGGGAGTATTTTGAAAGTAGGAAACATTATCTTAATTGGGTTAGTTGCTGCGATTCTTTTATCAGCTATCTTATTTAATAAATATTTACCGAAGCAAAAAGTTGTTCTTAATGAAGGGGCATCTAGTTCGATTACACCACTATTCTTTACAGCTTCAACAATTGGATATGGTGTAGTTCTTACAATGGCTCCTGGTTTTGAAGTTATAAAAAATTTAATTTTAAGTATTCCTGGTAATCCGCTTATAAGTTTAACAACAGCTGCTGTCGCAATTGGGGCTATAACTGGATCTTCATCAGGAACAATCGGAATTGTCTTAGGAGGATTTGCTGATACGTATTTAGCAGCAGGTGTTGATCCTGAGGCAATGCATAGGGTTGGTTTAATTGCTTCATCTCTTGTCAATGCCCTGCCACATTCCGGCGTTATTTTAACATTCCTTGCTTTAACAGGTTTAACTCAGAAACAAGGTTTTAAACCTCTGTTTATTACAATGACAGGTTCTATCTTTTTCGGATTAATCGCAGCACTTATTTCTGCGTTTATTATCTATTAATCAATTACAAGGAAAAGGAGATCATCAAAAATGAACACTTATGAATTTATCGAAGTATCAATTAACAATAATGTAGCTTTAGTAAATCTTAACCATCCGCCATTAAATATTTTAACAGAAAAAATTATGAAAGATATGACCTCTGTATTACAAGAGTTAGATAGAAACAGAGATGTGCGTGCAATCGTAATTTCAACAGAAGGTACTAAAACATTTACAGCTGGAGTAAGTATTGACCAAATGAATGCTGCTGATCCACTTGGCATTCAAGAATTCAATCAAAATTTCCGAGAATTTGCTAGATGGATTGAGAAAGTTTCAAAACCAGTCATTGCGGCAATCACGGGGCTTTGCTTAGGTGGAGGAGTTGAATTCTCACTGGCATGTGATTTTAGAATTTGTTCCGATAAAACAAAATTCGCATTCCCAGAAATCGGTCTAGGTATTATTCCTGGAGGTGGAGGAACACAGCGTCTTCCACGATTAATCGGTAAAAACTATGCAAAAGAAATGATTTACTTCGGTGAAATGATCGACGCAGAAAAAGCTTTAGAAATTCAATTAGTAAACAAAGTTACTCCTGTTGAAGAAGTAGTGTCATCTGCTATTGAGTGGGCAGAAAAGCTCGCACAAAAACCTCCTGTAGCACTTCGAATGGCGAAAGAAGTCATTGAAGAAGGTATGCAAGTAGACCTTGATACAGGTTTAATGCTGGAAACAAAAGCATTTGGTGTAGCACATGCAACACACGATCGCAAAGAAGGAATGGGAGCCTTTAAAGAAAAAAGAAAACCAGTATTTGTAGGAAAGTAAGCATCCAATAACAAAGGTTATTGATTGAAATCCAATAACCTTTGTTAATTCTAACTGTAACGATTTTGATGTTGATAATTACCAATAAATCGTCATATCTGAAGAAATTGCACCTTAGAACTAACGAACAAAATAAATTGTCGCATGAATGCAACATATAAAGGTATTTTTATTTGTGAAATGTTGAACATATGATGTGGATTAAATCCCTTTTAATAAAATTTTGAACCGAGAAAATATCAACTATTAAAAGTTGTTATTGATATATCAGGTTTTTTAGGAAAAAATATTTAAACGAAAAAAATTGGCATGAAACTTGCTTCTTGATAATAGTGAGAAATACATTGCTGCTATGGCATAACAAAATCCTTAATAGAAATAAAAAGATTCTTAAAAAATAGTAGTTTTATAGGTTTTAAAACCCAAAAGGAAGGTGGCATATATATGTTAGACTTTAGCCTTACAGAATCCCAAAAAGAATGGCGAGACAAAACAAGAAAATTTGTAGAAGAAAACATTATCCCAGTAGCAGCACAATATGATGAGGAAAAAAAATTCCCTGCAGAGGTTGTGGAGAAAGCGGCAAAAGTTGGCCTTCTTGATTTCGCTGTACCAAAAGAGTTTGGAGGTGCAGGACTAGATGCATTGAGCGTTTCTTTGGTCTGTGAAGAACTTGGCCGTGGCTGCGTGGCAATGGAAACAACGATTGGAGGCAATGGATTAGCTTCTTATCCTGTTTACTACGGGGGAACAGATGAACAAAAGCAAAGATATTACAACTATATCTTGGATGGAAAGCTCACTGCCTTTGCTTTAACTGAGCCTGCCGCTGGATCAGATGCTAGTGCTTGTCAAACAACAGCTGTACTTGATGGCGACGAGTATGTTATCAATGGCACAAAGTGTTTTTGTACAAATGGAGGTAAAGCAAGCATCATGACTCTTATAGCTTCAACAGATCCATCGAAAGGTACAAAGGGATTAAGTTGCTTCATGGTTGAATTGGACCGTGAGGGAATCGCAATTGGTAAGAAAGAAAATAAAATGGGTCTCCGTGCTTCTAATACAGTAGAGGTTATTTTAACAAATGTTCGAGTTCCAAAAGAAAACCTAGTTGGGGCGGAAGGACAAGGATTCAAACTTGCAATGACAACATTGGATGCAGCTAGAATGTCAGTTGGAGCAGCTGCATTAGGCCTTGCAAAAAGGGTTATGGAAGTAACTGTTAAATTTGTAAAAACAGAGCAAAAGGGTGGAAAACCAATCGCTGCATCACAAAAAGTACAATTTGATATTGCAGATATGGCGATGATGATCCAAGCAGCAGAAGGCATTATCTACAAAACTTGTTATTTAAAGGATAATGGACTTCCTTTTAGCAAAGAAGCGGCTATGACTAAATGCTATGCAACAGACATCGCAATGAAAATTGCTTCTATGGCTGTTAGTATTATTGGTCCATATGGATATATCGTAGAAGGTTTAGTAGAGAAGTTTATGCGTGATGTAAAAATAATGCAAATCTATGAAGGATCCAACCAAATTCAACGAATAGTTATTGCGGGCAACATTTTAAACGAAAAGTAGTAAATAGAGAGCTCAAAGTAAAGTAGAAAGAAGGAGATTATATGGACTTTCGATTATCAGAAGAACAAGAACTTATTCAGCAAAGTACAAAAGAATTTGCTCAAGAACTCACAAGCATGTCCGTTCCAGAAGCGCTGGCCTCTTTAGCTGAAATTGATTTTCTAGGAATATTTGTCCCAGAGGAAGAAGGCGGTGCAGGTGGAGATTTCCTTAGCTATATTATTGCTTTAGAGGAAGTAGCCAAACAATCAGCATCGGCTGCATTAGCTTACTCAGTACACTGTTCACAGGCGCTTTACGCAATTCAACAGTGGGGATCACAGGCAGTAAAGGATAAGTATCTTTCCTCTCTTTGTAAGGGTGATAAAATTGGAAGCTATGCCTTAAGTGAAGGCTGGGTAGGTAAAGATATGCTGGCACTTGATACAACAGCTGTTAAAAACAACAATGGTTATCTCTTAAATGGAGCAAAAACCTTTGTCTATAATGCAGTCCAAAGCGACGTGTATGTAGTGTTTGCCCAAACAGAAGATGGATTAAGTGCATTTGTAGTTGATGCAGATGCAAAAGGTGTAAGCTTCGAAAATCCTTATAAAAAAATGGGGTTAGATGATGTGCCTGTAGCCACTATGTCCCTTAAGGATGTCCAAGTCCCATTCGAGAACCTGGTAGGTAATGATGGAGAAGGACAAAAGATCGCTGATGATGTTGCGGCAGTTCATAATATTAGTTTAGCTGCAATTGCATCTGGACTTGCTCAAACTGCTTTAGAAAAAAGTATCGCATATGGCAAGGAGCGTCAACAATTTAACCGACCTATTCTTAGTTTCGAAGCTCTGCAAGAAATGGTTGGTGATATGGTAGTGAATCTTGATGCATCACGTTTCCTTACGTATCGTGCAGCTCTTAGCAAAGATCAAAATGAATCATTTAGTGGAGAATCGAAAAAAGCACGGTATTTTGCAGTAAAAACAGGTGAGGAAACTTGTAACAATGCCATTCAAATTCATGGTGGATATGGATACAGTAAAGATCTTGGCGTAGAAGTTTTACTAAGAGACATTAAGGGCTTAGAAGTATTTGACTTCATGCATAAGCCGCTTGTATTAACTATAGCAAAAGAAAGAATTAGCTAATTTAAGGAGGATAAAAACATGAAAGCATTAGTTTGTTATAAATGGGTGAAAGATGAAGCGGATATTACAGTGGATACTGCTGCAAGAACTTTAAATATGGATAAAGCAAAGTATAAAGTAAGTGAAATTGACCGAAATGCTATTGAATTAGGAGTAGTGCTAAATGAACAGCAAGGTGTAGAAGTTGTTGCATTATCTGTTGGACAAACAGTGAATGCCTCCATAAAAGATGTTTTGGCAAGAGGAGCAGAAAAAGCTTATTATGTTGAAACGCAAGAGCTTGATAGCTATGTTTCTGCAAAAGTTATCGCTGAATCAGTCAAAAAAATTGGTGATGTTGATCTAATTATTTGTGGTGAAGGATCTGGCGATCAGTATTCACAACAAGTAGGACCAAGAATTGCTGCACAGCTAGGTTATGAGGTTGTTACCTATGTGTCGAAAGTAGAGGTCAATGACTCTGAAATCATTGCGGAACGAAAATTAGATGATGGTGTTGAAGTTGTAAAAGTACAAGCTCCAGCAGTGATCACTGTACTTTCTGAAATTAACGAACCACGTATTCCGGGCATGAAACAAATCTTATCAGCTAAGAAAAAACCTTCAGAAGAGCTTTCATTAGCAGACCTAGGTTTTACAGCTGAGATGTTAGAAGGACTTGTTAAGGTAACAAATGTAGGTCCAGTTGTTATGGATCGCAAACAAATTCGTATGAATGCGGACGGAGTAAGTGTAAAAGAATCAGTTAGTAAATTAGTAGAATCATTGAAAGCAAATAAAGATATTTAATAGAGGAGTGGAGATAACAATGAAAAATATTTGGGTTATTGCAGATGTAGCAGAACATGCATATGAATTAACTTCAAAAGCTGTATCCATTGGAGGAAATGTAACGGTATATATGAATGGTGGACAACAAGAGGCTGAAGAATGCTTCCAATACGGAGCGGGCCAAGTAAAATTACTTCCTGTTCCAGAAAATACAATGTGGGAAAAATATGCCTATAGCTTAAAAGCTGAAGCAGACGAAACAAGACCGGAATTAGTACTTGTGGATGCAACAAGAAGAGGAAAAACATTAGCTGCTTTACTAGGTGGATTAATTGATGCTCCAGTTATTACAGAAAATAAGAAGCTGGAAGTGAATGGTGACACATTCTTAATGTCAAGAACAATTTACGGTGGTCTTGCAGAAAAGGAAGTTGAAGTAAGTGGACAAACTGTGATTGTATCTGTTGTTCCAGGTACTTATGACAAAATTAAAGCTGCCGAGGCGGGAAGTGGAGAAGTAACAACAGTAGCTGCACCAGAAGCAGGAAAAACAACAGTATCGGAAAGAAAAGCAAAAGAAGCTTCCACAGTTAACCTTGCTGAAGCTGATGTCGTGATCGGTGTTGGTCGCGGCTTTGGAAAACAAGAAAACGTAAAATATGCTGAAGAATTAGCTTCCATACTTGGAGGGGAAGTTGCATGTTCTCGTCCAGTAACTGAAGATCTTAAATGGTATCCAGAAGAAAGATACATTGGTATTTCGGGTCAGGTTATTAAACCAAATCTTTACCTATGTGCTGGTGTCTCTGGACAAATCCAACACGTATATGGTATCCGCGACTCAAAAACAATTGTTGCTATAGATAAAAATGAAAATGCTCCAATCTTTAAAGTGGCAGACTATTATATCGTTGGAGATATAGAAGAAGTATTACCAGAATTAATTTTAGCTCTTAAATAGAAACGCGAAGAGCACTTTAAGTAGGTGACCATCAGTGCAATATGAGAAATCGATAGCACTGATGGTATATTTCATTAAAGGTAAAAGAGGTGTAATGAAATGTCAGAAGAAAAATTTGATGCGATTATTGTTGGAGCAGGAGTTGCCGGCAGGGTTGCAGGATATATTTTAGCTAAAGAAGGATTGGATGTACTGATTATTGAAAGAGGAAATTTTGCTGG
>JAENZK010000192.1 GCA_016841285.1 Guptibacillus hwajinpoensis
ATTCTCTGACCGTTCCGTAGACTTATCTTATTTTCCTCTAGCCAGTCCAGGAGCTCTTTTCGTTCGCAAGGTATTGGTATTAACACCTCTTTTAAGGTATCTCCTTCAACGGATACTCTAGCTTCAAAAATCTCATTTTCTTGTTTATGCAACACATCCACTGGAAATGCATCAAAAAGCTCATTAGAAAGAACAAAACCCGTAAATTCCCCTATTTTACTGATCATCTCATTAATCGATTCATATTGTTGAACTTTCTCGATTTTTTGAATCGTTGATAATTGTTCCTCTCGATGATAGGGACTCATTTCAATGATATGGTAGCGCAACTGGACAAAAGTAACAGGGTCTAATTTCTCCCATTCATCTAGGATAAAGTTTGCAAGACGGCCTGTTCCGGCACCTATTTCGCATATTGTTGGCGGTAAAATATCCTTTTGTACTAGCCCAACAAAAATTCGGGCAAGTACCTTTCCGAATACGCTATGGACATTGCTGTTTGTATAGAAGTCCCCTTCTTTTCCAATCTTTTTTCTGTCCTTCATATAATAGCCACCATCTCGGTCATATAAGGCTAAACTGATAAAATCAGAATAGGAAAGGCTGTCTTGTTTTGAATCATGAATAATTTTTTTTATTTTATTAATCAAAATTGCTCCACCTTCCACCTTTAAAAGCCATTTAGGAAAGGATTTTCATTCATTTCATCCATAATTGTAGTAGTTGGTCCATGTCCCGGTGCAACAAGCGTTTCTTCGGGAAGAACAAGCAACTTCTCATGAATGCTTTGAATTAATTGTCGATGTGATCCACCAGGTAAATCCGTTCTTCCGATACTTCTAGAGAAAAGGGCATCCCCTGAAAACACGATCGATTGTTCTTTTAAATAATACGATACACTACCTGGAGAATGACCAGGTGTTTCATAGACCTCGAAACTAAATGGACCAATAGTCAGCTTTCCTTCTTCGTTTAATAGCTGGTCCGCTTCCTTAACAATGATCTCTTCTTGAAGTCCAAAATACTTCGAGCCATTTAATGATGCGTTCGTCAACCAATCTTGTTCATTTACATGCAGGTAAACAGGGCAATTCCACTTTCCCCTAACATCATCAACTGCTCCAATATGGTCAAAATGAGCATGTGTTAAAAGAATTGCTAATGGCATAAGCCCTTTTTGCTCTAAATTTCTAACTAATCTTTTTCCTTCACTGCCAGGATCAATAATAATGCATTCTTTATTTTCGTTCTCTATTATGTACGCATTGGTTTGAAGTGGACCAAGAGGAAACTGCCTCCATTTTAATTCCATATATGAACCTCCCATTTTTCACATTTTCTTCATTTTACACGAAGACTAGCTTTAATACATATATAATGTTGGTATCAATCATAATATTGACACATACAGATATATTTTTGTCCTCGACAAAACTACAAAAAAAGATTAAAATATACAACAGATGCACTTTTAGTATACATAGTTTGTAGTTTTTATTCAAAAAATTGGGTATATTAATGACAGAATTTTAATTAGTAAGGGGGTATAACAGTGGGCTTAGTTATTATCTTTGCTTTAGTAACATTATTATGTCTAGCAGGCACATTCCGCTCTTTAAAACAAAAAGCAATGCTTGCAGTTTTCTTTGCAGGAGCTTCAACACTAGTTTTTGGATGGTTTGCTGTAATGACATTCATCGGTATTCTTGGAGGACATGGTGTCCCAGCTGCTCATTAATTTTTAGTGAGCTATCTATCTAAATATTTATCGAACAAAAAACATCAACAACTGCAAATTTGCAATTGTTGATGTTTTTTTTAATCTGATATTAAATTTGATAATTGTTGGTTTGAAATATTAATAACCTGCTCCAGCTGTTGACCAATTAAACAAAGCCTACCATCGGGGGATAGCTTAATCGGATAATTATTTGGAATGGTCATTAATACCTCCTCCTTTTGATCCTCGATTGATAACGCTGTAAGCTCATAGCCTTCGTTATATTCCGAAATATCCCCTGCTCGTTTTGGTTTCATATAATAGAAAATTTTCTTGTTATCATCAAAATCAAAGCTTGGAATCCACCACGCTTCTGAAAAAGTATTTAATATAGGAATATCTGTCTCCGTTAACCTCTTTCGTGTGTTTGATTCATAAAATGTATATATCGATTTATTTAAATCGCCATTTTCAAGAGAGACGGTAATAACTACATCTTTGAGTGTAAAGAGCATAACACAGTGTTCAAGCCATTCCTCTTCCTTGAGCGTCTTCAAATTAAACATAATCAATGGCGCATCTAGGCTAGGTTCATTTTGATCCCAATTTAAAAAGCCTAGTTCATCCTTATTTGTCCACTGGACAAAAGGATTATTAACAGGGATTTGGGCCACCTCTTTCGTACTAACATTAACCTTCAAAAGTTGAAAGTCCATATAGCTTAAAAATTCAGTAATTACTAATTCATCGGGTTCATATGGATTCCACATAAATTGAAGGTCCTCAATCTTATTATCCCATGAAAAAATTTCTTTTCCGATTTTATCAAGAATCCTAATATGGCTGTCCCCACTTTGCTCTAATGTTTGAACAGCAAATAAGGAATGATCAGCATTCGCTTGAATTTTAGTGATAAATTCATTCGTTTGGTAAAATAAATCCCGCTTACCAGATAGTAAATTATGTAAGTAAAGAGAGGACATCTCTTTTTCACCAACAGAATAGATAACCGTATCTTCGTCATACCATTCATTTATAGAATAAAAGTCTTGCTTATCGGTCATAGCTATTGGCTGAATTGAACTCTTTGAAAAAAATTGTTTTGAAATTACACTTTTTTCTTCAGCATTTCTTTTTATGTGAGATGCATCATTTACCACTCTATCTGGAGTACTACACCCGTATAAGAAAAAACATATGATAACTACGAAAAATTTCCTCATTTCTTCACCCCAAGAATGGTATAAAGTGAAACTGCATCAGATGGAGAATAGCCCCATCTGATGTTATTATATTCAATTACATATATATACCAGCTAAAAAAATCCCAATACTTTCATTATATATTTCTTTAAATTGCGCAATCGGTAATGGATTTACACCTTCTCCAAGCTCAACTGTAAAGCCTGGCTTTCTCCATTCATAGATAAACCAATCCTTAAAGCCGGAAAAACTATCCAACGTTTGAACAGGCTTATAACCACTATTTTTTGCAAATTCATTAACAATTGTTTTTGAATAGGAGGGTTCCCGCTCGTCAAAGCCCCAATAAATTTCCTTGCACTGTGTATGAAAAGCGATCACTCTATCAAAATTGCTATTCATTGTCAGTGTCGCCATTGCAATTGTTTCGGGCTCTGATAACGGCTTATAACCGGGGAAATCCCTAGGCCCAGGTTGCTGTGGTTTTCGCGGCTGTTCGAGCTCCCATTTTGCAGGAAACTGTTTATTTAAATCAACGCCATTAATATTGGCCTTCCAATTTGAAAAATCCCTACTTCCATTATTTAGATCGACTACATGTTGGCAGTATTCATTATCTATTTCTAAACCGTTCAGCACTAAATCCACACCGTCGGGATTGACCATCGGTACAAGCGATAATGTTGCATAATGGTATAATGGTTCAGTTTTTATATTGGCTAGGCTTGTTTGATTCGTAATTGATAATAAATAATCATTTAAAAATGCTATTAACACCGCAGTTGTAATCCATTCATTGGCATGAAAAGACCCGTTCATATGAACCCGTATGGGGCCATTTCCAACAATGACTTCATAGATTTCTTTATTTTGAACAGAATATCCAATAATATTTTTTCTTATAAAAGGATAAATTTCCTCTAGCCGCTTTAAATCATCGCTTAAAGTTTGGTAAGTGTAATTTTTCTCGCCAGTAACAATCGGCTCTGTAATGCGAACTGGGATATTAATTTTACTATATTGTTTAAGGTTAGAAAGGTCACCATGATTCAGCAAGCTTAGAGCTTCTATATTAATATTTAATTGTGTTGCTACACGATCAATACAATCATCTTTGTTAACAACATATTCTTTAACAATATATCCTGGAATATTTATTACTTTATCATGCAACGTATCATTGACTTGTAAATTGATGTTGGAATCCATAATTAAAGAAAGTGGTACATTAAAAAGCTGGCTATAGTACCAAAGTGAATGATCCGTACGACCTTTAACTTTCATCATTACCTCCCCCTTTACATTAAAGTATGAGAAGGTATTAAAAATGTACACCACAATGCAATGCAGTTAGAGTTTATTTTTCACAAGCCATGCGGCACCGATGACACCAGCATCATTGCCAAGGGTAGCAATGGCCAAATCTGCTCCCATCTGTACTCTCGGTAGGGCAAATTCATTAAAATATTTTCGGATTGAGTCCAATAAAAGAGAACCTGCCTTTGATACACCACCACCAATGACAATCCTGCTTGGATTAATTGTATTTGCAATATTGGCAAGTGCAAGCCCCAAGTAATAACTGGATCTGTCTATTATTTTTAAAGCATATGTATCATTTTCGATGGCGGCCTGTACAATCGTTTTAGCTGTAATATGACCGTTCTGTTGATAGGAAGTAAATAACAAACTTTCCTGGTGATTATCTATTTCAGCGATAGCCTGACGTACCATTCCTGTTGCGGATGATATCGTCTCCAAACATCCATGTTTTCCGCAGTTACATAATATTCCGTTTTCCGGATTCACTGTAATATGCCCGATTTCGCCGGCCATCCCGTTTGTACCATGAATAATTTCGCCATTTATAATAATGCCACCACCGATACCTGTACCGATTGTAATACAGAGCAGATCTTTTGAACCTATTCCAGCACCTTTCCACATTTCACCTAAAGCAGCAACATTGGCATCATTATCTATTACAACAGGGAGCTTTAATCTTTGTTCAAGCATAGATCTGATATCAATATTTTTCCATCCTAAATTAATCGCTTCATAAATAAATCCTGTTTCCATATTCATAAAAGCTGGAGCACCAATACCGATCCCTTTAACATTACTTGTTGTTTGTTTATTTTCCTGGAGTTTTTGTGAAATCGAGCTTGCCATATCAGGGATGATATTATTGCCCGCATCTGAAACATCCGTCGGAATAGACCAACGATATAAAATATCCCCATTTTCGGATAGAAATGCAAATTTAATGTTGGTCCCTCCTAAATCTACCCCAACAAGCCACTTCTCCGATTTCTCCATTTTACTCATCCTTTACTGATGATTGTTTTAATTTGTTCGTTTTCTCCCTTTCTATTTCCTGCCGAAGTAAAAGTAGTGCCATTTGAAATTCCTTTGTATCAATAAATTGTGATTTGTATAATTCCCGCACTTCATCTTCCATTAATTCTAAGTCAGCAATCCGATCACCAACATAAATAAAGACACCGAACCGCTTTAATAATTGTTGAATATCATAAATCGTCCTCACAATAAATGCATCTCCTATTATGTACTGCCTTAAGTATATTAAAAAAAGAAGTGTTTAGCCACCTGAAAACATTAGAAAGGAGCCGCCTCAAAATGAGACAGCTCCTTATCGGTCTGGATCTTGCGGGTGCAGAATTGTTGGTCTGCGTTTTTTTAATGGAATTGGTGATCGAATTAATACATCTCTAAATGCGTGCAGTGAAAAAGGAATAAACGGCCAAAAATATGGAGTTTGAAAGGATTTCATCCTTACCATCATGATAATCCAAACAGCAATGGCAATAACAAATCCAATAAGGCCAAACCACCCGGCCATTAGCAAAAATACAATACGTACTAATCGATTAGCTAAACTCATTTCATAGCTAGGTGTTGCAAATGTTCCGATTGCTGCAACAGAAATATAAAGTACCGTTTCATTTGTAAACAAACCAACTTCAACAGCAACTTGGCCAATCATTAATGCAGCCACCAAACCAAGTGCTGTTGCAAGTGATGTTGGTGTATGAACAGCTGCCATCCGCAAAATATCAATTCCAAGCTCAGCCAAGAATATTTGGACAAGTAAAGGGATCTCCCCTGGTTCCTTCACTCCAATAAAACTCAATTGATCAGGAAGATATTCAGGATGAATAGCAAATAAATACCATAACGGTAGTAAGAATAACGAGGACCATATGGCCAAGAAACGAATCAATCGCAAATAGGCCCCAACAACGGGCTTTTGGCGGTATTCCTCAGCGTGTTGAAGGTGGTGCCAAAAAGTAGTGGGTGCAATCATGACACTAGGAGAACCATCAATAATAATGATGACATGACCCTCAAAAATGTGTGAGGCTGCTGTGTCCGGCCGCTCTGTATAACGTACTATCGGGTATGGATTCCAATGTCTTCCACCAATAAATTCCTCGATTGTTTTTTCCGCCATCGGCAAACCGTCAGTATCAATATTTGATAATGATTCCTTAATTTCCTTCACTAAATCCGGATCTGCTATATCTTCCAGATAGCATATACAAATATCTGTTTTTGAGCGTCTGCCAAGTTGCATATATTCCATTCTTAAAGAACGATCACGTACTCTTCTCCTAGTTAAGGCCGTGTTAAAAACAATCGTTTCAACGTATCCATCCCGCGAGCCCCGGACAACCCGTTCTGTATCAGGTTCCTCAGGACCGCGTACAGGATAGGTCCTCGCATCAATGATAATCACTTCATCAATACCATCGACAACTAACACAGTCGGACCCGCTAAGACCGTATCGACAACAACATCCAAATCCTGGTTTTTATCCACTTCTACATAGGGAATGTAGGTTTTCAACAATTTATGTAACGGCTCTGGCTCTAGGTCTTCAGGCTTTAGTTTAGCAAGAAATTTTTGCAATAAATGCAAGAGGTCATCCTTGGCAAAACCATCAATAAGAAACATCGCCATCTTTCGGCCAGCATATTCGAGATCAATATGAATCACATCAAAGCTTTTTCCGACGCCCAATTGCTCCCTTAAATATTCAATATTGGGTTCAATTTTAGTCTGGACGGGATGCTTTACCTCTTTTTCCTTTGACAATGTATGTCCTCCTCACTGGCAATCTCCTAAATTCCATCATTAACCAAAGAGGGAGGAAACATACCTATATCAAATACGCTTTGGCGTATTTGTGCCCAGATTTTTTTGAGCTTGCTCAAAAAACTACCTCTGAAAATCTGTGGCATCCGCCGGAGGCTTTAACTTTATTCAGCAGGGGTTTTGTGATATCCAACTGAATAATATACTAATTCGTACTTATCTCACCACTTCTGGAAGTGGGAGACTTCTGCTGAATGAAGTTATTTTTTTCAATTTCCGATAGCAATGACTCATAATCAGGTTCATAAGGCCTTATCTCCAACGCTTTGTTAATGGAAGCTTTAGCTTTTTCGTAATCTCCCTTGTCTAAATATAGTAAAGAAAGATTATAATAGGCTTCATGAAAATCACTTTTTTCTTCCACGACTTTCTCTAATAAAGTGATGGCTTTTTCGTTCTGTCCCAACTTAATTTCAGTGTAGGACAGCAAAAATAGAATTTCCGGTGGTACTTCCCCATTAGCTTGTACGACACCAGATAATAGTTGATTTGCTTCTTCATAGTCTCCATCTTCTATAAGTTGTTGCGATAATTGACCAACAACCATGGGATCCTCTTTTTGATCGCTATAATAAAACCCATAAGCTAATGAAGCGCCAATTACTACCGAAAAAAGCAAGAACGCTGCACCTTGACGAAAAGACTTTTTGTGACTCGGCAAATGGACAATGGCTGATGCTAAAAATCCTCCGATAAGACCGCCGATATGGGCACTGTTATCAACCATTGGTACAAGGAAGCCAAATGCAAGGTTTATAGCTAACACAACAAAAACATTCCATCCCATTGATCGGAAAAATAAGGAAGGATGGGCAACTCCAAAATACAATAAAGCACCAAAACAGCCAAAAATGGCACCGGATGCGCCTGCAGAAACCTGTGTTGTAAAGGCAAAACTGGCAATCCCGCCAGTAATGCCAGCTGCAAAATAAATAATTAGAAAGCGCCATGAACCATAAATTCTTTCTACAGACATTCCTAAATAATATAAAGCAAGTGTATTCATGACTAAGTGCAGAAATCCAATATGTAAAAACATTGGTGTGATAAAACGCCACCAATCTCCTTCTAAAATAGCAGTATTGTACTTAGCACCAAACTTAATTAATGTAGAAAGATCTGTACTACCTGAGCCAACCAATTCCAGTAGCAAAAACATGATTAAGTTGATAGCTACTAAAATATAGGTTAGAAATGGTTTTTTTGCGAATAAAAGATCTTTCTCTTCTTGCCTTCTTTCTTTTTCTGTTTGCCTTAATTTATTTATTAAAATAAGCGAATCTTCAATGTCTGTAAACCAGCTATTCGTTTCAGGAGAAGGCAGATTTAATTGTTTAAAAAGCTTTTCAATTTCTTGCTCGCGATTTATCTGCTCTATTAAAACCATTCTAACATTGTTGCGGTTATCAACTTGATACTCCCAATCATCAACATCAACCGGCGGATAGGTCGAAACAATAATATTATAAAAATCTGCCTTTTTACTGTACGATTGTGCTTTATATTGATCGATTCTTCTTGTTACGTTTTCCATATCCCGTACTAATAAATTTCCCCAGTTGACTTCATACCGTACCAGTCGGATAATTTGCTTTTCCCGCCACTCCATTCGTTGCAGCCATACTTCTCCATGATCATATAGGTTTATAATACGAGAACGATGCTTTGTGACAAGTTCGTAAACTACACGCCAAAATAAATAATCTTGACTGTTAATAGTAAGCAATCCCCAACCTTCTTTCGATTAATTCAAAT
>JAENZK010000193.1 GCA_016841285.1 Guptibacillus hwajinpoensis
TTTTTTATTTTACTTCAACTTTCACTAAAAAAAGGGATTGTTTTTCAGCGGCCTCGGTCGGGAACTGTGTCCCACTTTTTATATCAGACGAAAATTGAGTTTAATATTTTATCAAACAGGATTAAAATTAAGGAAGGAAAGAAATCTATGGATAAAGTGGTGAACCCAATGGAACTGATTAAAAACATTTATTGTGTTGGAAGAAATTATAGGGCACATGCAAAGGAATTAAATAATCCTGTCCCTACGTCCCCATTTTTGTTTTCCAAACCAACGCATTCAGTTGTGGAAGCTAATGGACAAGTAGTAAGTTTGCCGGGAGATAGAGGCTCTGTCCATTATGAGACGGAGTTAGTACTCCGGATTGGAAAACCATATGAAAAAGGGATAACGGTTGATGAGATTGTCGATGGTTTAGCAATCGGCCTTGACCTTACATTGCGGGATGTTCAAGATGTTTTAAAAGAAAAAAGATATCCTTGGTTGCTTGCAAAAGGCTTTCCTAATTCAGCTATACTAACTAAATTTATCGATTTTCCTGGAGAGGAAATATGTAAAAATACTAATTTCTCCTTATTAATAAACGGATCGCAAGTACAAGAAGGTAATATTCAAAGTCTAATCTTTGATTTTCAAACGCTAATAGACTTTTGTGCTGAACATTTTGGACTGGGAGAAGGAGATATTATTTTCACTGGTACGCCAGAAGGAGTAGGTCCTTTAGCAAATGGAGACGAACTTACATTAATATGGGGCGAAGAGGTTCTTGGAAATTCAAAAATAAACTTAAAATAAAACAAAGTATGGGACACAGGGTCGGGAACTGTGTCCCATTTTGCTGAAAATTTGTAAACTTTCAATATATTTATCTATAAAAAGTTATTGAAAATGGTTATCATTTGTGTATAATATTTACATATAGATGAGAATGAATATCAATATCAAACCATAAATACATAAAGGGAGTGTTTTGTTCTATGAAAAAAACATTAGTAACATCTGCCATACTTTTATCTAGTACTCTACTATTCGGTTGTTCTCAATCAGATGAAACGACAAAGCCAGCGTCATCTCAAGAAAATGTTAAACAGGAAACAGCAGCTGAGTCAGTGTCTTCCAATCCGCTTGAGGAAGTGACAAAGCAATATCGTGAATATGCAATTGGGGAAATCGATGCTTTTGTGACCGCGACTGAAGAATTCACAACGGCGATCAAAAATGGCGATTTAGAAAAGGCGAAGGAACTTTATGCACCAAGTCGTGTTCATTATGAGCGGGCTGAACCTATTGCCGAGGTTTTCGGAGATTTGGATCCTAAGATTGATGCTCGTGAAGGGGATGTTCCTGAAAATGAATGGGGTGGCTACCATCGTCTAGAAAAGGGATTATGGATAGATAACACAACAAAAGGCTATGAAGACTACGCAGATCAGCTTATGAAGGATGTTCAGTTACTTCGTGCAAAAGTTGAAACCGTTGAAGTAACGCCGGATTTATTAATTACTGGTGCTGTTGACCTGCTAAACGAAGTATCAACATCAAAAGTAACCGGTGAAGAAGATCGATACTCTCACACGGACTTATATGACTTCCTAGCAAACGTGGAAGGCGCCGAAAAAATTTATCAATTATTAAAGCCAGCCTTAGATGAAAAGGATTCTGATCTTTCAAAACTTATTAGTGAACAGTTTTCAATACTATATTCCCTTTTGGATGAGCATAAACAAGGCGATGGTTTTGTATCGTATACAGAATTAACGAAAGATGATGTAAAAGAATTAAGTCAAGCTATTGATGCCCTTGCTGAACCGCTTTCTCAAATTGGCATCGTTGTGGAGGGAGTATAAGTGGCGGATTATCAATCTGACAAACAAACCAAACAAGCGATAACTCGTCGAGATTTATTAAAATTAGCGGGTGTTGGTGGACTTGGTGTCATTATTGGAGCTACCGGAGCGGGAAGTGTAATGACTTTAGTAGAAGGTGAAGCAAAAAAAGCAGCTGCCTCGCCTTCTTCAAGTAACGATATCGTTCCTTTTTACGGGAAGCATCAAGCTGGCATTGCAACGGTGGCACAGAACCATGTGTACTTTGCATCCCTAGAAGTTACAACTTCTTCTTCCGAAGATTTGAAGTCTTTATTTCAAGAATGGACAGTTGCGACTTCCTTGATGACGCAAGGACAGCCAGTTGGTGAGACTACAACAAATGGTTATATACCACCAAAGGATACAGGCGAAGCGGAGGGGCTTACACCAGCTAATTTGACGATTACTTTTGGAGTGGGTCCTAGTCTTTTCATAAAAAACGGAAAGGATCGCTTTGGTCTTAAATCTAAGCAGCCTAAGGAGTTAGTAGACCTTCCTCCATTTCCACTTGACGCTTTAAAAGAAGAATGGACAGGTGGCGATATTTGTATTCAGGCCTGTGCGGATGACCCACAAGTAGCCTTTCATGCGGTAAGGAACTTAATCCGGATCGCTCGTGGGAAAGCCATTCTTCACTGGGCACAAGCAGGCTTCCAACGGACAAAGCAGGCAGATGCCAATAAAGAAACGCCACGAAATTTATTTGGTTTCAAGGATGGGACTGCTAACATCAATGTATCAGATGAACAAGCGATGAACAAGCATGTCTGGGTCCAAAGCGAAGATGGTCCTGCTTGGTTAGAAAACGGTACGTATTTAGTTGTACGTAAGATTCAAATGTACCTTGAAGTATGGGATCGTACCATCCTTCGTGAACAAGAAAATACATTTGGCAGATATCGTGCGACAGGTGCCCCTTTAGGACAGAAGGAAGAGCATGAGGAAATGGATTTGACCAGAAAAAATGAACATGGTGATTATGTCATTCCGGAAAATTCCCATGCCCGACTTGCCTTTGGTGATGGCACGCAAAAAATATTACGCCGCCCTTATTCCTACTCAGACGGAATGGATCCTAAAACAGGAAGCCTTGATGCAGGTCTACTATTTTTAAGTTTCCAACGAAGTCCAGCTACCTCATTCATACCGATGCAGGAACGCCTGTCCCGTATGGATAAGTTGAATGAATATACCATACACCGTGGCAGTGCAATTTTTGCCGTTTTTCCAGGAATTAAAGAAGGAGAATACATCGGGCAGACATTATTTGGATAAAAATGAAACTTTGCAACTAGCAAAGTTTTTTCTACTATAACTAGGAGTGGAATAACAATGAGCTTTTTTACCAGAAATAAATTGGCAACTATTTTTCTTGCCTTTGTAATTCTATTGAATGGATTGTTTGTCTCAACATCGAATGGTTATGCCGCTCAAAATCATGATGAATTGTTTGTTTATATCGGCGATTCTATTATGAAGACTAAAAAAGAAGATTGGGACTCCATCAATCAAAATATGCAACAATTTGAGGAAGCTTTTCAAGCGGTGAAAAATAAAAAAAGTAAAGTAGCTCCGGAGGTTGAGGATGATCTAAAGGCAGTTTATTCTGCATTGGAAACGAAAAATAAAGAACAGGTAAGCGAGGCGCTTTCCGCTCTATCCACTTCTTTAGTGGATTATGATTCGGAACAAAATCCGGTTGATACAGAAAAAGAAAAACAAAAGCTAAAGGTATTATTTCCAATTATAAACGATATTCAATCAGCAGTGGAAGCAGGGGATTATGTAACCGCAAATCGTCATTATCAAAACCTGCAGGTGAAATGGACATCAGTTGAAAAAGTTGTTCGCGCGGAAAGTGTCGGAACCTATGGTGAAATCGAAACAAAAATGGCTTTTCTTCGGATAGCCATCACACAAGAACCACAGGGTCAAGAAAAGGCGCTTAACAGCTTGGCCGAACTGACTACAGCCATCAATAACTTTTTAGCTGGAAAAGTTATGAACAAGACTTCAGATGAAAACTACACCTTAAAAGATGTAGTGGACCTAATCAACGTATCAATGGAAGCAATAAATACAAATGATTTTGAAAAAGCCACTAAGGAGTTAAACCAATCCCTAGTTATATGGCCCTCGGTTGAAGGGGAAGTGTCAACTAGAGATAGCAAATTATACAGTGATATCGAAACGAAAATTCCAATTGTTATTAGTCTATTAAGCTCTGCAAACAAAGACACTGATAAAGCAATAGATATTTTATCAGATTTAAAAACACGACTACAACCGCTCTTAACTACAACAAGCTATTCCTTCTGGGATGCCGCACTTATCCTGCTTCGTGAGGGTTTAGAGGCTTTATTAATTGTGGTAACACTGCTTGCGTTTTTGAGAAAAACGAATCATGCCCAGAAACAAAAATGGATTTGGGGTGGCGTCGCCGCCGGTGTAGGTGCCAGTGCATTGTTTGCAATTCTCATTACGTACCTATTCTCAAAAGTCACAGCTGCCGCTAGTCGCGAATATATCGAAGGTATTGTTGGTATTATAGCAGTTGTTATGATGATTACAGTCGGAATGTGGCTACATAATAATACCAATATTAAAAAGTGGAATAACTATATTCAAAAATATATGGGCAAAGCGATTGCAACAGGAAGTCTTGTCACCTTTAGTGCCATTAGCTTTTTAGCCATTTTCCGAGAAGGTGCGGAAACCATTATATTTTATGCTGGCATGGCTCCTAATATGGAGCTCAGTCAATTATTACTAGGTATTGCCATCGCTTTTGTTATTTTAGTCGTGATCGGGTTTTTAATGATTCGTTACAGTGTTACGATTCCTATTCGCCCATTCTTCATAGTAGCAACTGTATTGATTTACTTTTTAGCATTTAAAATACTTGGAATGAGTATCCATTCCCTACAAGTAGCGGGAGTTATCCCTACACATAGCTTGCACAACTTCCCACATATCGAATGGATAGGCTTATTTCCATCCATTGAAACATTCATCCCACAAATGATACTATTTGTAATTATTGGTACAACAAGCCTTTGGATAAAGGGAAATAAATGAGCCGCAGGGTCTGGTGGGCTGAATTGAGCCACAGGGTCGGGAACTGTGTCCCATTCAGATATTGGCATTCCCTAAAGCTCCATGTTAATGTTACACTTAGAAAGAAAATTATAAAAGTAAGTAGGAGAATAACATGATTGAGATAAAACACTCACCACTAAGTGATGGAGAATTCACTAGAGGGGTATTTGCAACATGCGATATCAAAAAGGGCCAGTTAATACATGAAGCCCCTGTCATTTCTTATCCAAACGACCAGCATCAGCATATTGAGAAAACTTTACTAGCTGATTATGCTTTTGAGTATGGGATCAATCATACAGCCATCCTTCTTGGTTATGGAATGCTGTTTAATCATTCTTATGAACCAAATGCCACTTATGAGATTAATTTTGAAAATCACACATTTGACTTTTATGCTTATACAGATATAAAAGCGGGTGAAGAGATTCTAATTAATTATAATGGCGATGTTGATGACAAAGAACTACTGTGGTTTGATCAGGAGAAGAAGGTGGAAGAAAATGAATAAAAGATGGACGATCGGCCAAATTAAAGAATTTGTTGAGAAGAATTCGGATAGTAAGCTACTAACAACGGAATACCACGGTTTTTCTCAAAAATTACTTTTTAAATGTGCGTGTGGTAACAATTTTGAAAAAACATTTACGAAATTTAAAAATAATCACCAACGTAAATGTGACGCCTGCCAACCGCCAAAGGTTTCACGCTAAATAGAAAATGGGACACAGGGTCGTGAACTGTGTCCCATTTTATAATTCATCTGCACTTGCAATAATGGCCTTCCTACCACCAAGCCAACCAGTAATAAGAAGAATAATAGAAACCAAAACTAACATGTATAAAGGTGCAGTCCAACTTCCCGTGAAGTCATGTACCCCACCAAATAAAACAGGTCCTATTGCAGCAAGCGAATAACCGAATGATTGGGCCATCCCGGATAGTTCTGAAGCGTCATATCCATCTTTAGTTCTTAATGTAAAAAACATCAATGATAAGCTAAATCCACTACCACATCCGACTCCAAGCAAAATCGCTGAAATAATAATCAAGCTCGGGTGACCAGTAAGTAAACCGATTACGCCTAATAGAAAAATAACACCCGTAAAAGCACCTAATAATTGTTGGTTATTCATTTTATCTGCAATAATTGGCATGATAAACGTTAGGGGAATCGCAGAAAATAACATAAGTGAGAGCATCCAGCCTGCTTCATTCAAGGAATATCCATTGTTTAATATAATATCTGGCAACCACGTCAGCATCGTATAATACATAAGAGACTGAAATCCCATGAAAATAGTTACTTGCCAAGCAGTAAAAGAAGCCCACATATTTGTTCTCTTTCTATTGTTACTTTGATTGAACTTGGGTGAATCTTTGGACGTTTTTAGTTTTGGAAACCAAAAAAAGAGGGCAATTATAACTAAAAGTGCCCAAGCACCCAGCGCTCCTGGCCATCCTAAATTACCTACATTCGAAAGTGGCACACTTATTCCTGAAGCTAATGCACCAAAAATGTTCATAAAAACAGAATAAAGACCAGTAATTAAACCAATTTTAAAAGGAAACCCTGTTTTAACAAAACTCGGTAATAATACATTCCCAAAAGAGATTGCAATACCAATTAAGGCGGTACCAATAAACAATGTACCGACACCGGTAACAGAACGCGTAATGATTCCGGTTAACAGGACGATCATGGAAAGGAAAATGGTTCTTTCCATACCTATCCGATGCGCAACCTTTGGCGAAAATGGAGAAACCAATGCAAAAGCGAGTAATGGCAAAGTTGTAATAAAACCAACTACTACATTACTTACTTCTAAACTATCACGAATAGCGGGAACTAACGAACCAACAGATGTTAAAGGAGCACGTAGATTAGAAGCGATTAGTAAAATTCCAATAAGTAATAAAATGCGGCCCTTTTCTTTATTTTTACTTTGTTCATTATCTAAAACCGTCTTTTGTGCTTCCATCATTCATTCTTTCCCCTTCCATTTCCCGGTTATTTTTATAAAATTAGTGTACGTAAATATTTACACACTTACAAATAATGTAACTCGATACTTTAATAATTTTTTAGAATCAAAGGGAACGTATGATTCTCGAAACTCGGCTAGAATCAGTAAAACGGTAATCCAATTACAATTAGAGGTGGTTATTATGAAAATAAAAAGGGCAAGTGAGGAAGATATAAAAGCGGTAGCCAAAGTATATGTTGATAGTTGGAGAACTACTTATCGCGGTTTAGTTCCAAACGATTACTTAGACAACCTATCTTATACAGATGCGGAAAAAAAGTGGGAGTATTTTTTAAATAATGAAAATGAGCCTTGTATCTATATCGCTTTAAATGATTTAGGAAAAATCATAGGTTTTGCTTCAGGTAAAAGTATTGATGTGGAACATTTCTATGGAGAATTATTCTCGCTTTATCTATTGCAAGAATGTAGAGGATTAGGTATAGGGAGGCAACTAGTTTCAGCTATTGCCAAGCACTTTAAAAAGAACAATATTGATTCAATGTTGGTGTGGGTAATGAAAAAAAACAAATCTGGTGTAGGGTTTTACGAACGATTGGGTGGGAAGGAATATCTTCGTAGGAAGAGTGAGTTTGGTGGAATGGTAGTAGAGGATTTTGCATATGGTTGGAAAGATGTATCAGTGTTAGTTTTAGAGAAAGAATAGAAATATAAAATAAATTAAATTAGGTGGAATAAATATGACAAAAATAACCCAAAACATAGTTCCACATTTGTGGTATGACAAAGAGGCAAAAGAAGCAGCTGAGTTTTATGCTTCCATTTTTCCAGACTCAAGAATTGCAAAGGTAACAACACTCCACGATACACCATCAGGAAATGCCGAATTAGTTTCCTTTGAGTTGTGGGGGCAGAAGTTCATGGCAATCAGTGCAGGACCTTATTTCAAATTCAATCCTTCTGTGTCTTTCATGGTAAACTTCGATCCGTCACGAGAAAAGGATGCAAGTGAAAAAATAGATGATGTCTGGAACAAATTGTCCAATGGAGGCACAGTGTTAATGCCACTTGATAAGTATCCGTTTAGCGAGAGATATGGCTGGATTCAAGATAAGTATGGTTTATCATGGCAGTTAATCCTTACCAATCCTGAAGGAGAAGAACGCCCTCCAATCATAACATCATTACTGTTCGTCGGTGATCAATGCGGTAAAGCGGAAGAGGCGATGAATTTTTATTTATCTGTGTTTAAAAATTCAAAGCAAGGCCATCTTGCCCGCTACCCTAAAGGAATGGAACCTGACAAAGAAGGAACCATTATGTTTTCTGATTTCATGCTTGAAAACCAATGGTTTACTGCAATGGATAGCGCACATGATCATAGATTCAATTTCAATGAGGCCATCTCATTTATGGTCTATTGTGACACGCAAGAAGAGATTGATTCCTACTGGGAAAAGCTGTCTGCAGTTCCCGAATCTGAGCAATGCGGCTGGCTGAAAGATAAGTTTGGAGTGTCCTGGCAGATTGTGCCGAAAGAGATGGATGAGATAATGAGCAAGAGCACACCTGAACAAATTAATCATATAAATAAGGAAATTCTTAAGATGAAGAAAATTGACATTGCTGAGTTGCATAAAGCATACAAAGGGTAACAGGTACATAGGGTCGGGTTAGGTCGGGTTCTCTGGCCCTTTTTTTGTAGAGTCAGCAAACAGGAATTAAACATTTAAATAGGGAAGTAGTTTATGATTAAGGTAGTGTTTTCAATATAATAAAGGGGGATGTGCGATGAAAGCAATTCAAATGTCGTCATTTGTGGGACCTGATGTATTAAGCTTGGTAGACATTGAAGAACCGGTACCAGTAGAACACGAGGTACGGGTACAACTTCATT
>JAENZK010000194.1 GCA_016841285.1 Guptibacillus hwajinpoensis
TGCTCCAAGTCCTTTTTCACAAGCAAATGATATATACCTAAACCAGCATCTGCTAATCCTTTTGTGGCGATAGTAGAAGAAATAAGTAATATTTGGATGAATAAAAATAAGAACGGATGAACTAATTTACTAAGTTCTAATAGTAAAGAAACGATCAAGTAAGTTCCCCCTACAATCAATAAGGGAAATAACAAACCAGCCGCCTTCAAATTTTTAAATTCGCACTTTCGAATTATCTTCTCCAGTTTAGAAATGCAATTTCCAATTAGCACAACGGGATGTGGGATCGCTTTCGGGTCTCCAATGATTCGGTCAAGAATGTAGGCAATTATGATAGAGATTGATAATAACATTTAGATATTCCCCTTAATCTTCCATATATTCCTTGCCACATCAACATCAAGCATGAGCCCTTCCCCATGACTGATATTTTGAACATTCCAGAATTGTGATTCATCACGGAGAACCCATTTACTCAAAATCCATCGGATTGGTCCGCCGTGACACACAACCAAACAATCCTCGTCACTTTTTGAAAAAATAATCTCTTCAACCCAACGATCAACACGTGAGCCTAACTCTACTAGGGTTTCCCCATTTGGAGGAGCATACAAATGAGGATTAGAAATCCAACGATGCAGTTCGTCAGGATTTTTCTCATGTAATTCATTATATGTATGACGATCCCAATCACCAAAATGAAGCTCCCTTAGATCAGGAGTTACCTTTAAATCTAGTGAAAAAGGATTGCAAATGATTTTACTAGTTTCAACCGTACGCAACAGATCACTGCTATAACAAATTCCGCTTACATCAAACTTTTTCAGTCTTTCTACCAAGCCCTTCACCTGTTGCTTGCCTGTATCATTTAATGGAGAATTGAAATGTCCTAGATATCGTTTTTGTTTATTTTCATCTGTTTGTCCATGCCGAATCAAGATGATGCGCATTTTATAAAATCCTTTCAATAACTAGAAATAAAAAAAGAAAATTAACTTCAGCCCATTCTATTATCGCACCATAACAGTCACCTGTTAATACACCTAGTTTTTTATAAATATTAAATAAAAATAAGAAATTTAACAAGGCTGACCCGATAATAACAATGGCTCCTGCGAGATCTGCAAAATAGTAGGTCAGGAGGATAATCCATAGAAAATGAAATAATATCGTAACATGGGTAATATGCTTTCCTAGCCCTTCCCCGAGTCCATTTTTGCGATAAGGCCAATATTTAATGGCTGACAAAATGATGAATCTTGCAAAGAGCGGAGAGATTAAAAGTGGTATAAAAATCCCTAGTTTAATTAATTCATAGGAAACTATCATTTTACCGCCAATTAATAAAATCGCCGCAATCACACCCATGGCGCCGACTCGGCTATCCTTCATAATTTCAAGCATTTGTTCACGCGTACGACTGCTTCCCAGCCCATCCGCTAAATCCATCCAGCCATCAAGATGTAGTCCTCCAGTTATATAAATCCAAAACAGAACAATACAAAAGGCTGTGATCGTTTCCGGTAGGATTAAATGAAGGCCTTTAGAAACTAATAATAGGAAAATACCAATAATCGCACCGACAATCGGATAGTAGGCAGTGCTTTTTTCCCAATCCGCTTTTGTAAAATTAATAGGAGGAGTTGGTATTCTTGTTAAAAAAGTTATGGCGCTAAGCAAAGGCTTTAACATGGCTTGATCCTCACAGGTATACCAGACATAACGGCATACACCTCGTCTGCATTTTCGGCGATAAGTTGATTGACTTCTCCCAACACATCTTGAAAAAAGCGTCCAAGAGGGGACATGGCCACGCCTCCCAATCCCGTTTCGCTCGTTACGATAATTATAGAAACATCGAGCTCAGAAGCTTTTGCTACCCAATCTTTTGCTTCTTGCAAAATTGCAGCCGGGTACTCGGGGTTCTTCAGCTGCTCCTCTGGAATTCGAATACATTGATTGGATACCCATGTTTCAATAGAATCTACTAGTATACAATCATAAGATTGATAGATACTAATACCGTTAAGCAATTGGTAGGGTTCCTCCAGTAAGCCCCATTCCTTCGGTCTTCTTATTTGATGTTCATTAATTCTTTGTTCCATTTCATGGTCAATGCTTACCCCAAAGGCAACATATAAAACAGAGGAACTTGCCTCTTTAGCTAATGTTTCGGCAAATCTACTTTTACCTGAGCGAACTCCTCCGCTTACAAGAGTTATTGTCATTCCATTTCGCCCCAATTCTTAACTACTTTCGTAAGGACTTCTAGAAGCTGGTTGTTGTCCTTTCTTGAACGAACTGCGATACGGAAATCCTGCTCTGATAGTCCAGGGTACATCGAGCAGGAACGAATCATAATTCCATGCTGCCCCATTTTTGATTGCAATTCATTTGCCGTCATTGAAGTAGGAAGTCTTACTAATAGAAAATTAGCGCTACCAGGTAGTACTGTAAAATGAAACTCTTTTTCAAGTCTTTCTTTTAAATAAGCTCTTTCGCTTCCAATAAACTCGATAGTTTTTTCCTCATATTCACTTTCTTGAAGACAAGCTTCCCCTGCAATAAGCGCAAGACTATTTACACTCCAAGTTACTTGCTTCCTTTTAAGGAGGAGTGCTACTTCCTCCGAACAAATCGAATAGCCTAAGCGCAGACCAGGAATCGCATAAAATTTAGTCATCGACCTAATGATAATAACATTTGGAAAGTGACTTAATTCATCGTAAATTGTAAAGTTTTCCTGAAATGGAACAAAATCAATAAATGCTTCATCGATAACTACATATGTATTCGTGTTCTGGGCGTATATTGCTATACTCCTTAGCTCTTCCTTTGTATATAAAATACCGGTTGGATTATTCGGTTGACCGATAAAAACTAAATCCACTTTATCTATTAATTGAAATAGATCAGACATTCCTGGTTTAAAATTATTTTCAATAGAACCATAACATGACTCAATCGAAGCTCCGAACGTACAAGATAAGCTTGTATATTCTGAAAAAGATGGATAGACAATACCAACTAATTTGGGTTGAAGCGCAAGAAGAACGAGGGCCATACACTCTGCAGCCCCGTTCCCAATCACTAGCTGATCTTCTAAAACACCTAATTTTTCGGCAAGTCTAGTACTTAATCTGCGATGAACCGGATCTGGATAATGAACAATAGCATTCAAGTTATCTTTCATTGCGTCCATTGCGCTTTGGGGTGGACCAAAGGGATTAATATTGGCACTAAAATCAAGAAGCTGGTCTTGAGGAATACCAAACATATTTTGTGCGGTTAACATATCTCCGCCATGTCCATGCTTTTCAATGGTTAACATTAAAATTCAATTCCCTTCACTGCCGGAATTCCTTCATCATAATAATGCTTAATTGGTTTCATCTCCGTAACTAAATCTGCCGTTTCAATAATTTCATTCTTTGCAGCTCTTCCTGTTAAAACAATATGCATTTTCACACGATACTTCTCAATAAAATCAAGAACTTCCTGTAATGGAAGAACATCTTCAATAGGGAATGTATCGATTGCTAGAGCATTATTAATCTCATCTAATATTAACACATCATAGGACCCACTTGAGACCTTTTCCTTTACAAATGCCCACGCATTTTTAAGGGCTTCGCGATGTTCCTCTGGAGTCTTTGTCCATGTAAAACCAGAACCTTTTTGATAAATCTCAATTCCAATTTTCTCTAATGCAAGCTGTTCTCCATATGATCGCTCTGGTGATTTAATGAATTGGATCATTAGGACTTTTTTTCCTCTCCCTGTTGCACGAACTGCCAAGCCAAGTGCCGCAGTCGTTTTCCCTTTGCCATCACCTGTATATACTAGAACTAATCCCTTAGATTTACTCATTTTACTACCTCTCTTTCCTTTTGTTCCTGAAACCATCTAATTTTTTCTCTTAACCTAACAACCTCACCAACGACAATGATCGCCGGATGACTAATGCCAGCTTTAAATACAATTTCCTCAATTGTTGATAAATCACCTGTGACCGTATGCTGTAATTCTGTTGTTCCCCACTGGATCACAGCAACAGGTGTGATCGGACTTTTGCCATGCCCAATAAGTTTAGCACAAATTTGTGATAGGTTGGCCACTCCCATATAAAAGGCAATGGTATCGCTACCTTGTGCCAAGGCTGACCAGTTAATTCCATCTACTCCTCTATCTTCTTTAGCGTGTCCTGTAACAATCGTAAAAGAAGTTGCATATTCACGATGGGTTACCGGTATTCCCGCATAAGCAGGAGCGGCTATTCCAGAGGTCACTCCAGGAACGATTTCAAATGGGATACCATGCTCAGCCAACACCTCAGCCTCTTCCCCAACGCGTCCAAACACACAAGGATCTCCACCTTTTAACCTTGTAACAGTTTTCCCGCTTTTCGCTTTTTCAACTAATAACTCGTGAATCTCTTCTTGTATTAATTCATGTTTACCAGGTAACTTGCCAACATATATCAGCTCTGCTTCCTCTTTTGCGTAGGATAACAGCTCTTTATTTATTAAACGATCATAAGCAATTACATCAGACTTTTTGATACATTCCAAACCATATAAAGTCATTAATTTGATATCCCCTGGACCCGCTCCAACAAGAAAAACCGTGCCTTTCTTCACTCTAAATCCCTCCTTTTCATAAATCAAATACGCCTTGGTGTATTTGCGCCCAGATTTTTTCGAGCTTGCTCGAAAAACTACCTTTGAAAATCTGAGGCATCCGCCGGAGGCTTTAACTTTATTCTGTAGGGGTTTGAACTCCACTGAATTGCATACTGTCTGTAATCATTACACTACTTATGGATGTGGAGGAGTTCTACTGAATAAAGTTAACTTATTTATTAGTTGATCCCTTTTCTCGTATTGCTGCTCTCTTGTTAAAGATAGAAATCGCTCATCAAGGAGTTGTGAGAGCAATTCCCTTCTTACAACTGGGTTCGAGATTTTTTTTTGAATGTATCTACGAGTTTCAAAGAGAAAATCAAGATATTCTTCATAATTCTCATCATATTTACTGGACATTTCTTTCAAGATCTTTTTTGCAAGACCTGGACTTGCTCCTGAGGTTGAAACAGATATCGATAGTTTTCCACGATGCAGTGTAGATGGAACAAAAAAATTACTTCCCTCTGGATCATCAACAACGTTAATTAGCTGGTGCGGTCTACTAGCCTTTAAAACCCGTCCATTAACAGTTCTGTCATTTGTTGCAGCAACTATGAGAAACGCATCCTTACTATCAACATCTTCGTAGTATTTCTTTTTCCAGTTTATTTTCGTGGTTACCAGCCATGATTGGATGGTAGCGGTAATAGTTGGACTAATAACGGTAATAATCGCTCCGGTATCCAGTAGATTATGAATCTTTCTTTGTGCTACAGCTCCACCACCAACCACGACAACTTGCTTACCTGCTAACTTTAAGGTAATCGGATAATTTTTCAGGAAACTCTCTCCCTTACTCTTTACCTGAAATTTCTGCTGACTCGAAAGTAGCCATTTCTTTTATCATTAATGTTGCTGATTGGAGAATTGGAAAGGTTACAGCTGCTCCGGTTCCTTCTCCCAAACGCATCCCTAAATCTATTAATGGTTGTTTTTCTAATAGTTGTAGCGCCATTAAGTGGCCTGGTTCTGCAGAGCGATGACCTACGATCATATAGTCTCCAGCGACCGGATTTATTGCTTTTGCAACCAAGGCCGAAACCGTTGAAATAAATCCATCAACAAGAATTGGCACTCTATTTCGTGCTGCCGCCAGCATCGCCCCAGCCATTCCAGCAATTTCAAGTCCACCCACCTTTGAAAGAACATCTATTGGATCCGATGGATTAGGCTTTCTTTCAGCTAAAGCTATTTCAATTACTTGTTGCTTCAGGAGTAACTTTTCGTCAGAAATCCCTGTTCCTCTTCCGATCAAATCACCTACAGAAGCTACTCCGGTAAGTGCAGCTAACATCGCACTACTTGTTGTTGTATTACCAATTCCAAGTTCACCTAAGATGATACATTTAGCACCTTCTCCGATAACCTTTTCACATTGACTAAAACCAATTTCGAGTGCTTGTTCAACCTCGCTCTTTGTCATCGCTTCTTCCACCAAAAAGTTCCCCGTTCCGTAGCGGACCTTTTTTTGAATGACTCCGGTTTCTTCAATATCACTTGCAACACCAATATCGATTACTCTTTGGATTGCACCAATTTGTCTACCAAACACATTGATACCTGCTCCGCCCCCAGGAAAATTGAGGACCAGTTGAGCTGTGACTTCCTTTGGAGAAGCAGATACTCCTTCAACGGCAATACCGGGGTCAGCAGCAAACACTAATATTCCCGGTGGAGTAACGGTCGGAAATGGAGTGCCTGTTATTTCTCCTAGCTGAACTGCGAGTTCTTCTAATCTACCAAGGCTTCCAACCGGTTTTGTTAATGTTTGAATATAGTTAAATACGGTTTTCCCCATCTCAGCATCTATGTTTGGTATGTTTGAATACTTTGTTTCGATTGTCAATTCGATACACCTCGTGTTTGAAATTCTTCCATTTTTTTATAAATATAGTCTAGCTTCACATGCTTACGTAAATGACTTGCAAGATGGTCAAAGGCATCTTCTCTAAGTTGATTAAACGAATCTCGCCCCGTCAAGATTCCAAGTCCTTTCATTTTTCGCACTTCATTAATAAATCTCTCTCTGAATAAATCATTATGGAAAATTCCATGGAAATACGTTCCCATGATCATCCCGTCGGTGCTAATGCAACCATCTGACCTCTCATCCATTACAATCAAGGGTGTATATGAATCTCCATATGTAGATTGACCCATATGTATTTCATAACCTTTTACCGGAATATCAATACCAGCAAAACTTAAGTGCCCCTCTGATAATGTCGTTGTTTTCTCTTTTGTAATGGCTGTTACGATCGGTAATAACTCCAAGCCTGTTTCAAAAGAAATACTTGATTCGATATGCTTTGGGTCCATGATGGATTCCCCCAACATTTGAAATCCGCCACAAATGCCAACTACTTTTGTCTTTCCGCTCTTATATATGGAAATAATTTTGTCCATTAACCCTGTTTCTTTTAAAAATCGCAAATCTTCAATTGTATTCTTACTTCCAGGTAGAATAATAATATCCGTCTGCTTTAATTGCTCTGGCTTCGTTATAAAGCGAACATGACAGTCCGGCTCGTATAAGAACGGATCAATATCGGTAAAGTTTGAAATCATCGGATAACGAATGACCGCAATATCGATTGCCTTTGTCCGATCCTCAGCATGAGAGTATTGATTTAAAGCAACTGAATCCTCTGCATCTATAGTAAGATTATGAATATAAGGAACCACCCCTAAAACAGGAACCCCCGTATATGCTTCAAACCAATCAAGACCTGGTGTTAATAAAGATACGTCACCACGGAATTTATTGATGATGACTCCGATGATCCTTTTACGGTCTTCCTCAGAGAGAAGCTGCAATGTACCTACTAAACTAGCAAAAACACCACCTTTTTCAATATCTCCAACTAACATAACCGGAGCATTGGCCAAGTTCGCAACGCGCATATTAACTAGCTCTCGATCATTTAAATTGATTTCTGCAGGGCTTCCTGCCCCCTCAATAACAATTCGCTCATAGTCTTCTGAAAGCTTTGAATAGGAATCTTTAATCAATTGCAATCCTGTTTCAAAAAAATCTTTCCGATAACTTCCTGCTTCCATATTTTTATATGGTTTCCCATGAACAACAATTTGTGACTCTTGTTCACGAGTCGGTTTAATTAGAATCGGATTCATATCTGTAGTGGCGATTGTATTAGCCGCCTCTGCCTGAACTCCCTGGGCTCTGCCGATTTCTTTTCCATCAACTGTTATGTAAGAGTTAAGTGCCATGTTTTGTGATTTAAACGGAGCCGTTTTATAACCATCTTGATAAAAAATTCTACAAAGCCCCGTCGTTATGATGCTTTTTCCTGCATCAGAATGGGTACCTTGAATCATGATTGGAAGTGCTTTTGTCATTTCCCCTTCCACTCCTCACATTTTCGAATCCAATTTCCGACCATCTCCGGGCAGGATGCAAAGTAAAAATGAGTATAGCCTGAGACGAGATTATAGTTCATATAACCTTCTTCTTTAAAACCTCTCATCCCTTTTGTTTCGTAAGCATAACCGATTGGTTCATTTGGCTCGAAGGTAGAATAATGAAATTCATGACCTTTGGCTTCCAAATTAGCACTCAGTAAAAAGTTATTAGCTGCACCTTTTATTAGTCGGTAACCTAAAGCAGCCAACCGTTTTTGCATTTTAACTTTCCCCGGAATGAGACCGACCATCGGAAAAATCTCTCCTGAATTCGTTTCAATCGACTCTGTTAAAAACATAAATCCGCCACACTCTGCCAGTGTTGGAAGCCCATTTTCAATCCCATCCTTAATAGACTTTCTAACTTCTTCTAAACTACTAAGCTGATCAGCAAACTCTTCTGGAAATCCTCCACCTAAGTAAAGTCCGTGAATATCTTCAGGCAATACTTCACCCTTCAATGGAGAAAAATAAACGAGCTCAGCTCCTTCGGCTTCAAGGAGATCAAGATTTTCTTGATAATAAAAATTAAAGGCAGCATCTTTAGCAATGGCAATTCGAATCCCTTTTTCAGCTTTTTTATCAAAAAGGTTCGTAGAGTATTCCTTAAGCTCTTTTGTTTTTGCCAATTCGTACAAAAGATCTAGATCTACTGTTGATTCAATTAATTCACCAAGTTTATCAAAAAAAAAGTCTAGTTCTCCTCTTTCAATGGATGGTATT
>JAENZK010000195.1 GCA_016841285.1 Guptibacillus hwajinpoensis
CTGTTTTAGATAGTGTCTAGCTACAGCACCCTGCGACTAGTGGACTTCGCCCACCTCCCTACGATAAGTCAACATCGACGCAACGCGTCGCCGGATATCCTTTATCTCAGTCGATGTGCTCCAGTCCTTACGTCGCAAAACGGGTGCTTCTGCTTTTCGTCCCTTGCATAAATCTTGTTATTATGGTATATTTTTATCGATGATACGAAAAATATTGGTAAATGCTAAGAGTGGGCTAAAACCCACTCTTTCGTTTTCAACTTACTTCTTTAGCTTTGAGTGCATAAATTTTTCTATTTATCCCTGCTTTAACAAAGCAGGGAATTTTATATCAATTAGTTAGACATCTCTCTTTCGCAAGTTTCTAACTTTATTCAGCAAACCCGTCTGAATAAAGTTAAAGCCTCCGGCGGATGCCTCGGATTTTCAAAGGTAGTTTTCGAGCAAGCTCGAAAAAATCCGGGCGCAAATACGCCAAGGCGCATTTGAATAGGTAAGGAGGTTTAATATGAGTAAAAAAGTAACAGAAGTCACGGAAGAACTTGTTCTCCCAATACTTTCTGAGATGAATTTGGAACTGGTTGATATTGAATTTGTAAAGGAAGGAAAGAACTGGTACTTACGCGTTTTCATTGATTCGGAAAAAGGAATCGATATAGAGGACTGTGGTAAGGTAAGCGAAAAATTAAGTGAACAGCTGGATGAAAAAGACCCTATTACATATCCTTATTTTTTGGAAGTTTCTTCACCTGGTGCTGAACGGCCACTTAAAAAGTCTGATGATATTAAGAAAGCGATAGGAAAACAAGTTCATATTAAAACTTATGAACCAATAGAATCAGAAAAGGTTTTCGAAGGGAAGTTAATCGACTTCGATGGGGAAACCTTAAAAGTAGAAGTTTTAATTAAAACTAGAAAAAAAGAGTTCGTTATTCCTTACAATAAAGTTGCTAGCGCACGGCTGGCTGTTACCTTCCATTAATTCAAGGTTGATTATTTTAAAGGGGAGAAAACAATGAGTAGTGAATTATTAGATGCTTTAACCTTGCTCGAAAAGGAAAAAGGCATCAGTAAAAATATTCTTTTAGAGGCGATTGAAGCGGCCTTAATTTCAGCTTACAAACGAAATTTTAATTCAGCACAAAATGTTCGTGTTGATGTAAACCCTGAAACAGGAACAATGCGTGTCTTTGCCAGAAAAGAAGTAGTCGAAGAAGTGTTTGACGCGAGATTAGAAATCTCACATGAAGAAGCTAAAAAGCTTAATCCTAATTATGAAATTGAAGATGTTGTCGAAATTGAAGTTACACCTAAAGATTTTGGACGAATTGCAGCACAAACAGCGAAACAGGTTGTTACTCAACGTGTGCGCGAGGCTGAAAGAGGCGTTATTTATTCTGAGTATATAGACCGCGAAGAAGATATAATGACCGGAATCGTTCAAAGACAAGATTCAAGATTTATATATGTAAATCTAGGAAAAATTGAAGCTCTTCTGCCAGTAAGCGAACAAATGCCAAATGAAACGTATAAACCGCATGACAGAATCAAGGTTTTTATTACAAAAGTTGAAAAAACAACAAAAGGGCCACAAATTTTCGTATCAAGAACACATCCAGGACTTTTAAAACGTTTATTTGAAATAGAAGTTCCGGAAATTTATGATGGCACAGTTGAAATTAAATCTGTTTCTCGTGAAGCCGGGGACCGCTCCAAGATTGCTGTTCACTCAGATAATCCGGAGGTAGATCCTGTTGGTTCATGTGTTGGACAAAAAGGTCAGCGGGTACAGGCCATTGTGAACGAGTTGAAGGGTGAAAAAATAGATATTGTACGCTGGTCGAAGGATCCAGTTGAATATGTTGCCAATGCTTTAAGCCCGTCACAGGTTGTAAAAGTAATTGTTGATGAAGAGGAAAAAGCAACAACAGTTATTGTTCCTGACTTCCAGTTATCTCTGGCCATCGGTAAAAGAGGACAAAATGCAAGGTTAGCTGCAAAATTAACAGGCTGGAAAATCGATATTAAAAGTCTTTCAGAAGCAAAAGGCGAGAACCTAGACCTACTAGATGAGGAATCAACAGAATCTGAGGAACCGCTTTTTTCCGTGCAGGAAGATTACGTAACAGATCATGAAAATGATGTGGATGATGTAGAGGATAAAGATTTAGAGTAGGGGTGGGCCGGATGAAGAATCGGAAAGTACCATTACGTAAGTGCATTGCTAGTCAAGAAATGAAGCCTAAGCGTGAACTAATTCGAATTGTCCGTTCAAAAGAAGGTGAACTCTCTATCGATCCAACTGGAAAGCAGTCAGGTAGAGGTGCTTATCTATCAAAAGATAAGGAATGCATACTACTCGCAAAAAAGAAAAATATTCTTGAACATCATTTAGACGTAAAAGTACCGGAATCATTCTATGACGAAATACTCGTTTTTCTTGAAAAGGAGCAGTAAATAGGTTGAATCAAGAACGTTGGATGTCTTTGTTAGGCCTTATCAATCGAGCAGGCCAGCTAATATCTGGGGAAGAATTAGTATTAAAGGAAATTCGAAAAGGCAAGGCTAAATTAGTCATATTGTCTTCGGACGCATCTCATAATACTTCGAAAAAAATTACAGATAAATGTCTATTTTATAAGATCCCTATGAAAAGTGTTACCAACCGGTATATGTTAGGTCAGGCCATTGGAAAAGACGCTCGAGTAGTTGTAGCGGTTTTAGATAATGGATTTGCAAAGAAATTAGTGGAGTTGCTCGATTAATTTTCTTGGGGGTGAACGTATGAGTAAAATTCGTGTTTACGAATATGCGAAAAAACTTAATAAATCAAGTAAAGAAATTATTACTAAATTAACAGAAAACAATATCGAGGTAGCAAACCATATGTCAATGATTGATGAAGATGCAGTAAAGATATTAGATACGGCTTATACTACTAATAATGAAAAGCCTAAGGCTAATCCGCAGAAGAGTGGTAGTAATAATCAGAAGCCAGAGCAAAAGAAGACTAAAAAAGAACCAATTTTACCGATTACTGATCAAGATGATTCGGATAATAGCGATGATGATAAGTACAAATTCGACGATAAAAAAGCTAAAGGTCCTAAAAAGGTAAAAGCTAAGCAAGACAAAGAAAAAGATAAAGCAGCTGATAAAACAGGAAAGCAAAATCCAAAAAACAGAAGGCAACATCAAAATCAACCACAACAGCAAGGGCAGGCACCTAAAAAAGAGGAAAGTGCAAAAGTGGTTAAATACGAAGGATCACTCACAGTTGGAGAACTTGCAAAAAAATTAGGCAAAGAACCATCTGAAATTATTAAAAAGCTAATGATGCTTGGGGTTATGGCAACGATTAACCAAGATTTAGATGATGATACGATTGAATTACTTGCATCAGAATTCGGTGTCGAGGTTCAAAAAGAAGTGGTCCTTGATATGACTGATCTTGAAAACTATATGGTTGAAGATAAGCCTGAGGAGTTAGCTGAAAGGCCACCGGTTGTTACGATCATGGGTCACGTAGACCATGGTAAGACAACATTATTGGATTCAATTCGTCATGCGAAAGTAGCTGCTGGAGAAGCTGGTGGAATTACACAGCATATTGGAGCTTACCAAGTAGAGGTTAATAATAAAAAGATCACATTCCTTGATACACCTGGACACGAAGCATTTACAACGATGCGTGCGCGTGGTGCAAGTGTAACAGATATTACGATTCTAGTTGTTGCAGCTGACGACGGAGTAATGCCACAAACAAAAGAGGCTATAGCCCATGCGAAAGCAGCCGAAGTTCCGATTATTGTAGCAGTAAACAAAATCGATAAAGAAGGCGCTAATCCTGATAGAGTTATGCAGGAATTAACGGAGTTTAATCTAATACCGGAAGCTTGGGGTGGCGATACCATTTTTGTTATGTTATCTGCACTTAAAGGCGAAGGTATTGATGAACTTTTAGAAATGATTTTACTAGTAAGTGAAGTAGAAGAGTATAAGGCCAATACTGATAGACCTGCTGTTGGTACAGTTATCGAAGCCAATCTTGATAAGGGTAGAGGTCCTGTTGCAACACTACTTGTACAAAATGGAACATTAAAAGTTGGAGACCCAATCGTTGTTGGAAGTACTTATGGCCGTGTTCGTGCGATGGTAAATGATTTAGGACGCCGTGTAAAAGCAGCACCGCCTTCAACACCAGTAGAAATTACCGGCTTACATGAAGTTCCTAGTGCCGGAGACCGTTTTATCGTATTTGAGGATGAGAAAAAAGCTCGTCAAGTCGGTGAAGCCCGTGCTCAAAAACATATTGAAGAGCAGCGTACTGAGAGAAATAAAGTAAGTCTGGAAGACCTATTTGAGCAAATCAAACAAGGTGAAATGAAAGAAATTAACCTGATTGTCAAGGCCGACGTTCATGGCTCTGCCGAAGCAATGTCATCATCATTACAAAAAATTGATGTTGAAGGCGTGAAGGTTAAAATTATCCATACTGGTGTAGGTGCCATTACAGAGTCAGACGTTATTTTAGCCTCTGCTTCTAATGCCATCATCATTGGATTTAATGTGCGTCCTGATGTCAATGCTAAGAAGACAGCTGAAGTAGAAAATGTTGATATTCGTTTACACCGCATTATCTATAAAGCGATTGAAGAGATTGAAGCAGCTATGAAAGGTATGCTTGATCCTGAATTCCAAGAAAAAGTAATTGGCCAAGTTGAGGTTCGTAATACTTTTAAAGTGTCTAAAGTTGGCACAATTGCCGGATGTTATGTTACAGACGGAAAGGTTACCCGTGATGCAGGTATTCGTCTAGTTCGTGATGGTGTCGTTATTTTCGAAGGAGAAGTTGATACCTTAAAACGCTTCAAAGACGATGTGAAGGAAGTTGCACAAGGGTATGAATGTGGTATGACAATCAAAAACTTTAATGACATTAAAGAAGGCGACATCATTGAAGCCTACGTCATGGAGGAAATTGAACGTAAATGATAGGCAGTGCATACTGTGAATGCATGATTTACGACGCTAATTCTCTTAAAGAAAAACGCTCTGTTCTGCAATCGATCATAACAAGACTAAGGCAAAGATTTAATGTTTCAGTTGCAGAAACAGATTATCAAGATCTTTGGCAGCGAACCGAAATCACAATCGTAACTTGTTCCTCTGATAAGGTTGTTGCTGAAAAGGAACTTGATAAAGCTTTAAAAATGATTGATTCATTTCCTGAAATCGAACGGACAGTTACAACGATAGAATGGTTCTAAAGAGTTTATAAGTCGTTCTTTAAAGTCGAGGTGATTTACATGACTAATATTCGTTCAACCAGAGTTGGAGAACAAATGAAAAAAGAATTAGGTGATATCATTGGCCGTAAAATCAAAGATCCTCGTATTGGTTTTGTCACCGTGACTGATGTTCAAGTAACTGGTGACTTGCAGCAGGCTAAAGTTTACATCACGGTTCTTGGTAATGATGAGCAAAAGCAAAACACATTAACTGCTCTAGCCAAGGCGAATGGGTTTATCCGTTCTGAGATAGGAAAGAGAATTCGTCTAAGGAAAACACCTGAGATTTCCTTTGAGTTTGATGAATCGATTGAATACGGAAATCGTATCGAAACCTTACTTGAACAATTACACAAGGAAAAAGAGTAACTTTATTCAGAAGGAGAAAGACCCCTCCTGAATAAAGTTAAGCCTCCGGCGGATGCCTCAGATTTTCAGAGGTAATTTTTCGAGCATAAAAAATCTGGGCGCAAATACGCCAAGGCGCATTTGATATTAATTCAAGGATAGACTTTTGATAGTCTATCCTTTTCTGATAGGGGGGTAAAGATTGGAAGGGATTTTACCACTTTGGAAACCAAGAGGGATGACCTCACATGATTGTGTTTTTAAAGTCAGAAAGCTATTAAAGACGAAAAAGGTAGGGCACACGGGGACTTTGGATCCTGATGTTGATGGCGTATTGCCAATTTGTATTGGTCGTGCCACAAAAGTAGCTGAATATTTACAGGAATCACAGAAAGCATATGAAGGTGAAGTAACCATTGGTACTGCCACCACAACTGAGGATGCATCAGGAGATGTTGTGGAGGAAAAATCAATTATTGGACAAATAACGATAGAAGAACTTACCACAGTATTACATAAATTTCATGGTGAAATAACACAAGTACCTCCGATGTTTTCAGCTGTAAAAGTAAATGGAAAACGATTATATGAGTATGCTCGGCAAGGAATCGAAGTCGATCGCCCCGAGCGCACCATTACTATTTATGAATTCAAATTGTTGGACTCCTTTGACTTTTTAGATCATAAAAATAATAGTTTCCGTTTTTTTGTAAAAGCCAGTAAAGGAACTTACGTACGTACTTTGGCGGTGGATATTGGCAGGGCCCTTGGATACCCAGCCCATATGTCAAATTTAACAAGAGTTGCTTCAGGCAGCTTTACTGTAGAGGATTGCATGACCTTTGCTGAAATCGAAGAAAGCATAGAAAAGGGTGTATTGGAATTATTTCCATTAGAGAGGGCTATTTCCCATTTGACTAAATTAAAAATTAATGAAAAACTAGAAATGCAAGTAAAAAATGGTCAAGTACTTCCTATTCCAGAGGGCTATCAAAATGAAAGTAGGCTTGCTCTCATTAATAGTCATAATGATTGTGTTGCGATCTATATTCCACATCCTACTAAACAAGGGCTTATGAAACCGGAAAAGGTGATCAGAAATACATAGCAGGTGAAGGTATGAAAATTATTGAATTAAAACATCCACATTCGATCAATCAACAAGATTTACCGCCTATAGTTTTAGCATTAGGCTATTTTGATGGGGTACATCTTGGACATCAAAAGGTAATAAAAACAGCTAAAGAAAAGGCAGAACAGTTAGGGATTAACAGTGCTGTTATGACTTTCGATCCTCATCCATCTGTAGTTCTGCGGAAATCAAAAGCACATGCTGCATGCATTACATCAATAAAGGATAAAGCTGAGGAAATCGAAAGGCTTGGAATTGATTATTTATTTATTGTCAATTTTACTCCTTCTTTTGCAGAGCTGCTGCCACAGCAATTTGTAGATCAATATATTATCGGATTACATGTTAAACATGTGGTTGCCGGATTCGATTATACGTATGGAAGACTTGGAAAAGGAACAATGGAAACATTGCCTTTTCATTCGAGGGAAATGTTTACCCAAACCGTTGTCGAAAAAGTGGTGGAAAATAACGAGAAAATCAGTTCAACCTTAATAAGAGAACTTATCTTAAATGGGGATATTGACATTCTTCCAACCTATCTAGGGCGCTATTATAAAACAAAGGGAATTGTTGTCCATGGAGAAAAACGAGGAAGAACGATCGGGTTTCCAACGGCTAACGTAGAGCATATTGCCGAGTATATTTTACCGAATACGGGTGTATATGCAGTCTTTTGTAATGTTTCTGGAAATTGGTACAAAGGTGTCCTTAATATAGGCTACAAGCCGACTTTTCACGACCCTCAGGCGGTCAAACTATCAGTTGAAGTTCATATTATGGATTTCAATGACTCAATCTATGATGAAGAAGTTCAAATCATGTGGATAAAGCGAATAAGGTCTGAACAGAAATTTAATTCTGTAGAAGAGTTAATTGCCCAAATACAAAGAGATAAAGAGGCGGCAATCCGTCATTTAGAGACAATAAAAGATGAGAAAAACTTGCATTTTGTCTAAAACAATAGTATTCTATATATGCTAAAGAATATATATGAACCATTGCTTGGCAACGCGATTCACCAACGCTTGCTAGGTAATAGGGGATTAATGATGAGGAGGTGAATAGGATGGCTATCACACAAGAGCGTAAGCAAGAGCTTATCAATGAGTATAAAGTTCATGAAACCGATACTGGTTCACCAGAGGTTCAAATTGCTGTCCTAACTGAAGAGATTAACAATTTGAATGGTCATTTACGTGTCCATAAGAAAGATCATCACTCACGTCGTGGTCTTTTAAAGATGGTTGGTAAACGTCGTAACTTACTAACATATCTTCGTAATAAAGACGTTACACGTTATCGTGAATTGATTCAAAGACTTGGATTACGTCGATAAGTATTTGCAAAAAGCGGGATTATTCCCGCTTTTTTGTTACATAAATTATTCAAATCATTTTAGGTAATTATAATAATAACTAATTTTTATATAAGAGAGGGGTACTCGGATACATGGAAAATGAAAAACAAATCTTCTCCATGGATTGGGCAGGCCGTAAGCTGACTGTTGAAATTGGTCAACTTGCCAAACAGGCAAACGGCGCTTGTTTAATTCGATATGGAGAGACGGCTGTTTTGTCAACGGCAACAGCATCTAAAGAACCAAAAAATTTAAGCTTCTTTCCACTTACAGTCAATTACGAAGAACGCTTGTATGCTGTAGGTAAAATTCCTGGAGGCTTTATTAAACGGGAAGGTCGACCTAGCGAGAAAGCAATTTTAGCAAGCCGCTTAATTGACCGCCCAATTCGCCCATTATTTGCTGATGGTTTTAGAAATGAAGTTCAGGTCATTAGTATGGTAATGAGCGTGGACCAAGACTGTTCATCAGAAATGGCAGCAATGTTTGGTTCTTCCCTAGCGCTTTCTGTTTCCAACATTCCGTTTGAAGGTCCAATTGCTGGTGTAACGATTGGCCGTGTTGATAATGAATTTATTATTAATCCAACGGTTGAACAAGAAGGAAAAAGTGTTATTCACTTAGTTGTAGCAGGAACAAAGGATGCCATTAATATGGTTGA
>JAENZK010000196.1 GCA_016841285.1 Guptibacillus hwajinpoensis
TGCGGGATGTTCCGCCAAGAGATAGTTTAGTAGCTACACATGCCCATAATGGTCATCCGTTATACGCAAAGGGAAGAACGGCTCCCGGGATGTTCGGGATCATGGCTAATCGTTATTTTGAGAAATTTGGAAATTCGAAAAAAGAGATGGCAATGGTATCAGTAAAAAATCATTACCATGGATCATTAAACCCTCGTGCTCATTTTAGAGGGGAAGTAACATTAGAGCAAGTTATGAGAGCTCCAATGGTAGCAGATCCAGTTGGCCTTTTAGATTGCACACCAACATCAGATGGTGCAGCTGCTGTTGTAATAACGACAGAATCGGAAGCGAAGGCGATGGGTGTAGAGTATGTTGTTATATCCGGGATTGGTGTAGCTGTAACCAGCGGTTATTTTACTGCACAATATAATCCGAATTGGGATTTTCTTGGATTTGAGTCTACTAAATTGGCGGCGCAGGCGGCCTATAAGCAGGCTGGAATAACTGACCCATTTAAGCAAATTGATGTTGCTGAGGTTCATGATTGTTTTACAATAACAGAGATTATTAACTATGAAGATTTAGGTTTTTGTGAGCTTGGAAAAGGTGGCTCCTTATTGCAAGAAGGTATTACAACATTAGGTGGTTCACTTCCGGTTAATCTTAGTGGTGGGTTACAATCGTGTGGACATCCAATTGGAGCATCAGGGGTTCGTATGATAGTCGATGTTGCCGAGCAATTACTGGAAAAATCAGGACCGAGACAGGTGAATAACGCAAGGGTTGGTTTAACACATGCACTCGGCGGACCAGGTTCTGTAGCAGGAGTGTCTATTTTGGAAAGAGTATATTAGGTATAAAGGGAAATTACTAATTTATGAAAAAGGGGGATCACTAATGAAAAGACCGTTGCGGATTGTTGTTGCAAAGCTTGGCCTTGATGGGCACGATCGTGGTGCAAAGGTTATTGCAGCCGGATTTCGTGATGCCGGATTTGAAGTGATTTATACCGGCATCAGACAAACTCCCAAGAAGGTTGCGGCGATTGCCATACAAGAGGATGCTGACGTAGTGGCTGTTAGTATTTTATCAGGTGCGCATAATAAGCTTTGCAGTAAATTGATGGAATTACTAAAGGAGCAGCAAGGTGAGGACATTGTCTGCCTAGTTGGGGGAATTATTCCTAAGAAGGATATAGAATATCTTGAAAGCATCGGATATGCTGGTGTATTTACACCTGGGTCAGAGCTTGGTAATATTGTTAATTTTGTAAAAGAGAAAACAAAGGACAGATATCAAGAGTATACTCTGTAAGGTTCAAGTCTTACTAAACCGTTTTTTATAGTGGAGGTGATAGTGTGGGATTAATCGATGATATGCTGAATGGAAGTCAAAGAGCTTTATCAAGATTAATAACATTGTTAGAAAATGATGAAGAGGTCCGTCAAAAGATTATTAGGATAATTTTTAAATATACAGGGAATGCTCATATCATTGGATTTACAGGCCCACCTGGTGTTGGGAAAAGTACGACAGTTGATGCAGTTGTAACAGAATTGTTAAAAAGAGGAAAACGAGTTGGAATTGTTGCAGTTGACCCTAGTAGCCCTTTTTTTCAAGGCGCAGTACTAGGCGACAGAATTCGGATGCAGAGCAACGAAGAAAACGAAAACCTGTTTATAAGAAGTTTGGCAAGCCGAGGGAAGCTTGGTGGATTGTCCAAGGTAACTAACGATGTTGTGAAGTTGTTAGATGCTTTTGGAATGGACGTAATAATAATCGAAACAGTTGGTACCGGACAATCCGAGTATGAAATCGCCAAAATGGCCCATACGACAGTAATTGTTTTGTCCCCAGGGTATGGTGATGGTATCCAAGCTATTAAAGCAGGAATCCTTGAAACAGGTGATATTTTTATCGTTAACAAGGCTGATATGGATGGTGCATCGAAGGCTATTGCTGATATTATCGGTACAGTTGAATTTAATTTTTCCTCAAATCCTTGGACGCCACCTGTGTTATCAGCAATAGCTAAAAAACATGAAGGTGTACAAGCAATTGTAAATGAATTTGAAAATCATTATAAGTATTTAAAAGAAACCAATCTATTAGAGAATAAGAACAAGGTTCGAATCGAACAAGAGTTGACAGAGCACATTACAAGTTGGGTTGAAACTAATGTATTAAATTACTTAGGTTCATCAGGGGAAAAACAAAAAATAATTGATCAAATTTTTAATAAAGAAGAAGATCCAATAGCAATCATTGATCATCATATTAAAGAATCAATGAAGGAAATTATAAGTGGGAATTTTATCAAGCAAGATTAGATGACGAATAGTCCAATCCTCTTTGGGGTTGGACTTCAAAATTTATGCAAGGGGGGGATCCAAATTTGACCGTTCTGTCAAAGAACGCATCGATGATATTCTTGTCAATGTGTTCTGACAAAAAAAGCGGAGCTATCCATGTCATGTATTTTTATGGATTCCTGCTCGTCCAATTTGGAATCGATCTTATTTGGAAAGAGATTGTAATTGATTCCCACCTTCCATTAGGACCACTTTATCCATTCTTTACTTTTTCTCAAGAAATTGTCGTTTTAATGATATTAGTTGCCACAATAGGGGGCTTTTACCGATGTTATATTGAAAAACTGGCACGTTTGTTGGCTCCATGGTTCCTTTGATAACCGTAGCCCAAAAATCGCTAAGTCCTTTGCGCGTGTTATGAATATCGCTGGTATTAAGTTTGCCATTTTATTTTAGGAAACAAGGAGAAAACTCGGGTGATACGCCACGTAGAATCGGGAATGACTTCCTATTCCAAGAACCGGCTCGTGATAATATCGAAGCGCTTAAAAAGCATAACGTGAAGAAAATCGTCACGATCGACCCTCATGCCTTCAATACTTTTAAAAATGAATATACTGAGTTTGGATTGGAAGATGTGGAGGTCTACCACCATACTCAATTACTAGATCAATGGATTAAAGAAGGCAAACTGAAACCAACAAAAGAGGTTAATGAAGTGATCGCCTACCATGACTCCTGTTATTTGGGTCGCTATAATGGCATTTACGACCAGCCACGTAATATCTTAAAATCAATCCCGGGAGTAAAGGTTGTTGAAGCAGCTCGTAACCGTGAAAACGCGATGTGCAGTGGTGCCGGTGGTGGCCTAATGTGGATGGAAGAGGACACAGGTACACGTATAAACGTGGCTCGTACTGAACAAATATTAGAAGTTAATCCAACAATGATTAGCAGCGGATGTCCATACTGTTTAACAATGATTAGTGATGGTACGAAGGCAAAAGAAGTGGAAGATCGTGTGTCAACATTAGATAGTGTTGAAATTTTAGAAAAGTCTTTATAATTAAAGGGATATTACACAATTTGATTTTAATGAAAAAGCAAATCTTCGAATTGAAGGTTTGCTTATTTATTGTTTTAAGCAATTAGAGTGGTATAATATTAGAAAAATACAAAATGTATTGAATTATAAGAATTATAGCATTGCAATGGAAAGTGTCGGTAATTAATAGGGAGGTTGATTTTGTGAAATATAAAATGATTATGACTTCCGGATACCCAGAATTGACGAATACTATTAAACAAGCAGTAGCTGAATTGAATTATGATGTCACAATCGTTGAAGGAATTTTAGATGAAGCAGCCCATGAAGTAAAGAACCTTGTGGAAAAGGGCGGTTATGAAGTTATTGTTAGTAGGGCAGGGACTGCGAAGGAAATCAAGAAATTGGTAGATTTACCTGTTGTCTATAGTGACTCAACACACTTTGATCTTATGCAGGCATTCAAACGTGCAAAGAAAATTGGGGATAAGGTTAGCTTTATTACCTTTCCGGAGGATGGTTACCTTTTTGATTTTGAGGATATTTTTAAGTCAATCGGTTTTGAGGTTATAATACTGCCTTATAAGACACAAGACGAACTTGTAAAACAAATAAAAGCTGCGAAAAAAATGGGGATTGAAGTTGTTGTTGGTGGAGGGATCCGTACCAGCGAGCTTGTTCGAAGCTACGGCATGAAAAGCATGCACATAACAATTGGTAAAAGAACTATTAAGCGGGCTTTGACACTAGCTAGCAAAGTTGCTGAAGACCGAATTTTAATAAAGGAAAAGATGGAAAAATTCAATGCAGTTATCAATACATCTGAAGAAGGAATCTTTTTAATCAATCAAAACGGAGTAATTGAAACATGCAATCCTGCAGCAGGGCGAATTTTTGATGTGAAAGAGGAAACTGTTAATGGGAGAGCTCTTAAGGAAATTACAAATTCAAAGCTAGTTAATTTATTGAAGCAAGAGAAGATTTATTCCGGGCAAAAAGGCAGTTTTACTCTTGAGGATCTAATTATTACTTATGAACCAGTAATTGTAAATCAGGAAAGAGTAGGCTCCGTCATAACATGTAGAGAATTCAGTAAGATTCAAAAATTAGAAAATAAAGTGCGGCGGGAGCTGCAATCTAAAGGGCTTGTTGCTAGATTTAACCTCAATGATATTATCCATACAGGTGAAAAAATGAAAGATGTAATTAGGATAGCGGAGGAGTATGCATTAACTGATTCTACTGTATTAATTATCGGTGAAAGTGGTACTGGCAAAGAACTTATTGCACAAGGTATACATAATGCAAGTAATCGGAAAGATGGTCCCTTTGTGGCTGTAAATTTAGCTGCGTTACCTGAGACGTTACTTGAAAGTGAATTGTTTGGATATGCTGAAGGGGCTTTTACAGGAGCAAATAAAGGTGGTCGTCAAGGATTCTTTGAAATGGCTCATGGAGGAACCATATTTCTTGATGAGATTGGAGAGATTCCGACACATATTCAAACACGTTTATTACGGGTTCTGCAGGAAAAAGAAGTTATGCGTGTTGGTGGAGATAGGGTCACTCCTGTAGATATTCGCATAATTGCAGCAACTAATCAGCAGCTTTGGGAATTAGTAAAAGAGGGTAAATTTCGGTCTGACTTATATTTTCGGCTTAGTGTTTTACATTTACAGGTTCCGCCATTACGAAAACGAAAAGATGATATTCCTGTACTAGTAGATAATTTTTTAAAGCAGTTCGGATCCGACTGGAGTTTTGAAAAATTCTCAAATGAACTGAAGAATTTTTTCCTTTCTTACAGTTGGCCCGGAAATATAAGACAGTTAGAAAATATTGTTGAAAGATTGCATTTAAGGGTAAAAAATTTGAAGGATGAGAAGAATTTTATTTGTGATTGTATGAGAGAAACGGAGGGAACAACTAAAGAATTGAATGATGAATCAATGACTCTTTCATATGGAACAATGGAAGAAATCGAGAAACAAGTAATAGAGCACATGTTAGAGCGGCATGATAATAATAGAACGTTAGTTGCTGAAATGCTTGGGATTAGTCGTACTACTCTTTGGAAAAAAGTAAGTGTTTAATCACGCTTGCTGATAGCCACCCACACAAAGGGTGGTTTTTCTATTTTTTTAAGTATAACGTCATTGTTATTTAAAGAAAAATTCAAAAGTAAAAATAGGGGGGAAAATAAATAACGTGGAGTGATTAAATATGATAAAAAAATGAACGTTTTTTTATAAAAAGTGTTTAAATTTTTAACCTGTTTTCAGTGCGTGTTTACTTAAAAGTACAAAAATAAGGATTTTTTTAATTTATTTATTTTTGGCACAGAACTTGCATCTGTATATTAATGTAAAGAGGTAGTTCTACTAAATGTAAAAAGAGTATTATTTTTAAAGTATTGAGAGGAGACGGAGAAATGATGAATTTAGGGGTTTTAGGGTTAGGTAATATTGGAAGCGCTTTTGTGACGTGCTTTCTAGATAAAGGTTATACCACTTATGTTTTCGACATCGATAGAAGCAAAATAAAGGCAATGCAAAATATTGGAGCTAATCCTGTTGAAAGTGAAGAAGAGTTAGTAAGAAAAGCGGATGTGATCTTTACTTGCTTGCCAAACCCGCAAATTGTCAGAAATGTATATTTATCTTCCGAAAATGGACTATTAAACTTTGCGGATTCTTCTAAGTGTTTTATCGATACAAGTACTGTTGATCCTGAAACTAAAAAACTTATAAACCAGCAAGCATCACAAAAAAATATTGATCTAATTGATGCCCCCATCAGTTCAGGTCCAATCGAAGTTAGTCAAGGAGAAACAGTTTTCCTAATTGGAGCTAGTGAAGATGTATTTAAAAAATATGAATCAATCCTAAATTCGATCTCCAAGAAAGTTTTGTACGTGGGAGATTCAGGAAGTGCAAGTGCAGTGAAATTAATTAATAATATGATGTCTTTAGTTAATGTATTGGTAACAACAGAGGCGTTTCATCTAGGTGAGGCATATGGACTCGATAAAAAAATGCTATACGAGGCTTTATCTAATTGTGCTGGAAGGTCATTCCACTTTATAAAACGTTTTCCAAAACTAATTGAAGGAGATCTTGAAGCAGGTTTTTCACTTGATCTAGGTACAAAGGATTTAAGATTAGCGTTAGAAATGGCTTCTAATCTAGGAGGAGATTCTAAATTTTTGAATGAAGTTTTACATTATTATGAAACAGCTCAGAGTATCGGACTTGGAAACAAAGATGTCATTGCCGTAGCTGAGGTTACTAGATATAAGCAAAAAGAGGAGGCTTAGAATTGAGTAATTTTCCCATTATCAAACCGATTTTAGTTGGAGTCTTCCCTAATTTCGAAGTTTCAAGCTTCTTATATGGAAGAAATCAAGGGAAAAAAGAAGATTTTCCTTGCATCATGTTCCTGATTGAAGCAGATGGTAAAAAAATAGTGGTTGATACAGGTCCTTGTGACTCAGAAAGGGCAACTAAATATCATGTTCCTTTAATTCGTGATGAAAGTATGCATCCAGCAATTGCATTAGAAAATATGGGTATTAGTCCTGAAGACATCGACATCGTTGTATTATCACATTTACATTGGGATCATTGTGGGAATTGTAAAATATTTAAAAATGCAACCTTCTTGGTGCAAAAGGATGAAATCAACTATGCTCTTACGCCTAATCAAATCCAAAAAAGCCAATATGATATTGGAATGGATATAACTCCTAGTTGGCTGGAGGTTTTAAATCAAATTGAAGTAGTGGAGGGAGATGTCTATAACATTGTCAAAGGTGTTCATTTAATAAAATTACCAGGGCATACTCCTGGACTAATGGGGGTTTCGGTTGAAACTGCAAAAGGCGTTCACCTAATTGCCAGTGATTGTATTCCATTAGATCGAAATTGGCAGGGTGATGGAAAAATAGACCATATTCCTAACGGTATTCATATAAATTTAATTGAATTCGAGGAAACATTTAAAAAGATTGAAAAAATAGCAGATGTTGTTCTTGCATCTCATGATTTTAATACGTTAATGCATAAACAATATCCTGTACTTTAATAAAAAATTGGAGGTGAAATTGTGTTAGCAGTTCAACTTGTAAACGGTTTAGTATTAGGCGGAATCTATGCGTTAATGGCATTAGGGTTTACCATGATTTTCGGTATATCGAAGATAGGCAATTTTGCGTATGGTGAATTAATGATGCTTGGTGCGTACATCACGTTAGTCACTTCGATGTATTTAAATCTTAACATCTTTTTTGCGTTAATAATTTCAATGGTTATTATGTTCGGCTTTGGAATGCTAATGGAACAAGCTCTATTTCAACATGTTCGCAATATGCCGATGATTAATACTTTCTTAGTAAGTATTGGATTGATGTATATTCTCCGAAACGTGGCAGAATTAATATTTGGTACTTACCCGTTTTCTATGGATGCGACATTCGAGGGTGTTTTAGAAATTGGGAATTTAATAATTTCCTATGAAAGAATCTTCGCCATGTCTATTACAGTCGTTTTGATTGTATTCCTTTATTTTGTGCTTTATAAAACGAAGATAGGTAAAGCGGTGAGATCCTATTCACAGGATCCATATGCAGCAAAAATTGTTGGGATCAATGTAAAACAAATTAACTTCTTTATTTTTGGAGTCAGCTCATTATTAGCAGCAGGGGCTGGTTCAGTCTTAGGAATGTTATTCTCTGTTAATCCAGAAATGGGCTTTTTACCATTATTGAAAGCATTTGCAATCGTTGTGATCGGTGGTATGGGTTCTTTAGGAGGAGCAATTATAGGAGGCTTAATCCTGGGTCAGACTGAGGTACTTGGAGCCACGTATATTTCATCCCTTTACCAAGATGTTTTTGCCTTTGGGTTAATGATATTGATTCTATTAATTAAGCCTTCTGGATTGTTCGGGGAGGTGGAAAGGTGAGTAGCTTTAAAGTAAATAAAGTAGTCGCTTTTTTGCTTTTAGGAGTCTTCCTTATCCTTTTCCCGTTTGTCGTAGGAGACTATATACTACATTTAGGGATTATGGCCATTATCAATATTCTACTTGCAGTTAGTATAGGGTTAGTTTTAGGATACCTAGGTGAATTGAGTTTTGGTCATGCTATTTTTTATGGAATTGGAGCATACTTTTCAGCATATGTCACGATGAACTATGGATGGCCATTTTGGATCTCCATGCCGATTGCCATCATTGTGACTATGATAATAGGATTTTTCGTAGCATTTATATCCTTTAGAACAAAAGGACACTATTTTGCCCTTGTTACAATGGGGATTGGTCAAATATTTTTTATACTGGCCAATAACCTGGAACATGTAACGGGTGGTGGGGCTGGGATTAGAGGTATTCAACCGCCTGAGTCTATTAATCTCGGTTTCATGCAGATTAACT
>JAENZK010000197.1 GCA_016841285.1 Guptibacillus hwajinpoensis
TGGATAAAAGTAAGGTCGTGGAGTAGCTAACCCACCAAGATACCCGACCCCTAACCCTAGAAGTCCTGTAGCTATTGGGGCGGTAAGGAACCATCTTTCATCTTCATAGCCCTGTCTATAGTCCGGTACCATGTTGCTATAATAATTGTAATACATTTTTTCTCCTCCTTTTTCATAAGAATAGGGAAATATGTCTACTTGTATCATATGGTTAAATGAAGGATAAGAGTGGACGATAGCCTGTTATAGAAAAAATAATGAATACGCCCATACCTTATCAGTAGTTGCTTCATAGAAAGGAAGAACGAAAAAGGCTAGATATAATGACTAAGGGGAAAAGTTATGTTGAAATATGTGATTTTTGATTTTGATGGGACACTGGCTGATTCAAGAGTTGTACTAGTTGCAGCTTGGAACGTTTTAGCTAAAAAACATAATTTCAAAGAAATAAAGTTAGAAGAGTTAGATACGTTAAAAAAGCTTTCTATAAAAGAACGTAGTAGGTTGTTCAAAATGCCGTTATTAAAGCTTCCTATCATCTTACCTCAGTTCTTTCAGTTGTATCGACAAGGGATTAAGGCTATTAAACCTTTTGATGGGATTAAAGAAATGCTGAATGAAATGGAGAAAAAAGGATACAAGATCGCAATTATTTCTTCAAATTCAAAAGACAACATATTGTATTTTCTGAAACATTATCAAATTAATAACATAAAAGAAATTCTATGCTCAAATCGAATATATGGAAAGGATAGGCTTATTACAAGATTTTTAAGGGGAAAACACTTGAAACCATCTGAAGTTATTTATGTCGGGGATGAGCACCGAGATTTGGTTGCATGCAAAAAAACGGGTGTGAAGATGATCTGGGTTGGTTGGGGCTATGATGCGGAAGTAGTGGTTGACCCTTTGAAGCCAGATTATAAGGTTTATTCACCGGCTGACATTTTGAAAATCCTTTAATCTGAAGGAGTAAATATAGAAAATACCTTATCCTCGGTTTAAGAAATAATTTTATATAGGTAAATGCACATTTATGACCGAACAAGCTGATAGGTTAATGACTAATGAATATGATGTTGTGGGTTTAAAAATAAAAAGGGGAGGCAAAAAAATGTATAATGAATTGCAATCTTTGGGAATGGATAACTACCAAGTTGGTGAGTTAATTCCTATGAATTATCAAACCGAAGATACGCGTTTTGGCTTTATGCGTTGCGGAGGATTTTGTGCAGGCAGGTGTGGAGGATTTTGTGCAGGTAGGTGTGGAGGCTTTTGCGCAGGTAGGTGCGGAGGATTCTGCGCAGGCTTTGGAGGATTTTGTGGAGGCTTTGGGGGATTTTGCGCAGGCTTTTGCGGGGGATTCTTTATTTAGCTGTTGGGTAGCAGGTAAATCTTCAAGAAAATTTGGTTTTTTGATGGAAAATAGTGTCCCTGTGTCCACTCTCAGGGGCACTTCTTTTTTGTTATTCATAATGGACAAATAAAAGTACATAAAATGATAGTGCATAATGCTGAATGATTACGCAAAAGGAGGAGCTGAATGACAAAACTGAACTCAAACTCACGTCCTAAAGTTAAGAGGGATACATTTTATCTGCCTGATCCAGAAGGTGGCGTGTATTTTAGAAATAACGTAAATTCTTTCCGCATGGAAGGCCGTACAATTTATCAGTGGATTGAAAAATTGATGCCGATGTTCAATGGAAAACGAACACTAGAAGAATTGACAGAGGGATTAACGGCCCCGTATCGGAACAGGGTATATGAGATTGGAGAAACGTTGTACAAGAATGGCTTTGTTCGAGATACAAGCAAAGATCGTCCGCATCAATTAAATAGTATTTTACTAGAAAAGTATGCTTCGCAAATTGAATTTATCGAGAATTTTGTTGATTCTGGTGCGTACCTTTTTCAAGAATACCGTCATGCTAAAGTCCTGGCTATCGGATCTGGCTCCTTTATCGTCTCATTATCCTCTGCATTAATCGAATCAGGACTTCCTAAATTTGATTTCATGATAACGGGATCAGTACCTATAAATCGGCAGCGGATTCATGAGCTGGTGAAGCATGCTATTGATGCTGACTCTGAGGTGGAGCTAAAGGAGATACCATTTGAAAAAGGGGAGGACATAAATTATTGGAAACAAGTTGTACAGCCATATGATTGGATTCTGTATGTCTCACAAGATGGAAATGTGAAAGAATTGAGAAATCTTAATTTAGTTTGTAAAGAGGAGAGAAAAGTATTTCTGCCTGCCGTATGTTTAGACCAAGTGGGGCTTGCGGGTCCATTGGTTCATCCAGAATCAGATGGATGCTGGGAATCCGCATGGCGACGCATTCATCAAACTGCCCTTCAAGGAGATCGACAACTTAACAACTTCTCATCAACAACTGGATCCATTCTGGCAAATGTCCTCGTATTCGAATTTTTCAAGAAAGCTACAGGAATTGCAGATTCAAATCAGAGTAATCAAGTTTACCTTCTTGATCTTGAAACGCTGGAAGGAGACTGGATTTCATTCATTCCACATCCGTTGGTTACCTCTAGAACTATGACGCCCAAATTGGTTGAAGATCTTGATTTAAGGATCAAACAGAAATTAGATAGAAATGACTCTTCTCGTAATCTTTTGGAATATTTCAGTCATTTAACTTCCGAAGAAATAGGAGTTTTTCATACCTGGGAGGAACGTGATTTGAAACAGCTTCCCCTTTCACAGTGCTATGTTCAAGCAGTAAATCCATTGTCAGAGGGACCGGCAGAACTCCTGCCAGAGGTTGTCTGTTCGGGTATTACACATGAGGAGGCAAAACGGGAGGCTGGACTGACGGGCATTGAAATGTATGTTTCACAAATGGTGGATTCACATGGTAAGGGATTTAAAAATCATGTTGGTGCGAATATGCTTGATGGATTTATAGGCATCGGTGCAGGTGGAACAATCGAAGAGGCTGTTTGTCGAGGGCTGCAAGTATATTTAGATGAGGAATTGAGAACAAGAGAGGCTGATCAACTGAATCCGTTTTTTCATTTGCAGCTAGGATCAGTAGATGATCGATCATGCAGATTTTATTTAAATGCCCTGACTACCCTGAACGGTTCACCGGTAATCGGCTTGAAGGAGGATATACTAGGCTTCCCCGTGATAAGGGTAAGGTCAAATGGGCGTTGTTACACTAGGGCAGGTTTAAATACAACATTGGCATTACGAAATACGCTACAACAAGCGCTTTTGGATATTCAAAACCAGAAGAATTCCGCTGAAAGACAAGGGATGGAGTCAGCAGTTTTTCTTGAAAAAAGAGAAACCAACCTGGATATCCCTGCTTGTGATGAAATGACACAATGGGAGCTATTGCAATCGTCCATTCAGTCCTTGACCCAACATAGCAAACGGCTATACGTTTATGATCTTACGTTCGAAACATTTTTAAAACAGGAACTGGCAGGTGTTTTTGGTGTGCAGGTACGAGAGGAGGAATCCTAATGGCTGCATATATTGTTATTGACGGACAGGGTTTATTAGCCGACTTTGTCTATGATCAATTGTCGAGCAACTATCTTGTAAAGCGCCAAAGCATAGTAGAAGAGGTTCCCAAAGAAACAGAATTAGCTCTAGTGCTCCACGATGCCTGGCATCCATCAGTCTATCAAAAAGCGGCAGAAAGATTCAGGGACATAGGTATCCCGTGGCTGCGAGGTTTCGTATCGCTTGGGGATGGAATCATTGGTCCCTTCGTACGTTCCGATACACAGGGATGTTCTCACTGTGCTGATATGCGACGCATTATAGCTGGCTCCGATCGCAAAGAAATGTGGGAGCTTCAGATGATAATGGCCGCGGGAGCAGGTGTACTGCGGGATGCTTGGGCATCACGAACGGGACTATCGCAAATGGCGGCTTTGATATGTAATGAAGTGCAAAGGATTCTTCAAGGTAAAACCAGTAACTTAGAAGAAAGAGTGTTCATTACGAATCTGAGAACGTTAACGAATTCTAGTCACTTTTTTTTGCCTGACCCATTGTGCCCTATTTGCAGTTCCTTACCTGATGATACATCGGAATTAGCTCAAATTAGGTTAGAATCTAGTCCTAAAATTAAGGGTAGTGGTTATCGCTGCCGTTCGCTAGATGAATTAAAAACAGCTCTAAATAAAGATTATCTTGATCATTGTACTGGCGTCATGAATTGGAAAATGCAGGATTTCACATTACCGTTTGCTGATGTTTTGGTAAATATGCCGTTGTTTGGAGGGAATGAGGGAGTAGCAGGAAGGTCTGATTCGTATGAAATGAGTGAGTTAACGGCCATTTTGGAAGGGTTGGAGCGATATTGTGGAATCCAGCCCCGGGGCAAAAGGACGGTAGTTTGGGATAGTTATCATCATATAGAGAATCATGCTCTAAATCCTACAAGTGTTGGTCTACATGAAAAAGATCAATATGAAAGGCGTCATTTTCCTTTTAAACCGTTCCATCCCGATGAACCCATGAATTGGGTCTGGGGCTATTCGTTCTTACAAGAACGTCCTATTCTTGTCCCGGAGTTACTTGCATACTACAGTTTGGGCGGTGGGGAGGGCTTTATTTATGAAACCTCCAATGGATGTGCATTAGGGGGGAGTTTAGAGGAAGCCATTTTTCATGCGATTATGGAGGTTGTTGAGCGTGATTCGTTCTTATTAACTTGGTATGCAAGGCTCCCCCTTCCGCGTATTGACCTTCGTTCTGTCAACGATAAAGAATTACAGCTGATGGTCGATCGTATACATGGAGTGGCGGGATATGACCTTCATTTTTTCAATTCGACGATGGAACATGGAATTCCAAGCGTTTGGGCAGTGGCAAAAAACAGAAGATCCAAAGGTATGAACCTCATTTGTGCTGCCGGAGCTAACCCTGATCCTGTAAAGGCTGTAAAAAGCACGATTTACGAGCTTGCAGGAATGATGTTTAGAGATGACGAAAAATTAGAGATAAATCGGCAGAAATATGAAGGGATGCTGCAAGATCCGTTTGCAGTACGTACGATGGAGGATCATGGCATGCTGTACGGGCTACGAGAAGCAGAGGAACGACTGAATTTTTTATTAGATGATCATCGTCCTTTACGTACGTTTGCTGAGGAATTTAAGGAGCCACCGGCCCATACTGATTTAACAGATGATCTTCAAGATATTCTTGATCGGTTCCGAAGGTTAAACCTCGAAGTCATTGTGGTTGACCAAACAACACCGATAACCAAACGGAACGGATTATTTTGTGTAAAGGTAATAATTCCAGGAATGTTACCGATGACATTCGGACATCACCTTACCCGTGTGAAAGGGCTGGAGAGGGTACTTGAGGTGCCGGTGCAACTAGGATTTAGGAAGGAACCGCTATCGTATGAACAGCTTAATCCATATCCCCATCCATTCCCATGATGGAAGAGTAGGAGGCTTTTCGAGTGGAGCTAGACACATTTCTACACCATCTGCATTTTGACACAGATAAAATCTTCCCACCGGATTGGGAGGTGGACTGGGAAGATGCACCGCTTCCTTATAAACTTTACCGCGGCTTACCAGAGATTCCTATTACCGCAGATGTCCCGTTAACACTTAAGAGTAGAGAAGCTCATCTAAAGCCCAGCCTGGTGGAGCTTGGTCATTTTTTATGGTATGTATACGGCATTACTCAGTACTCTCAATCCGTTTTAAACGAGGGAACCCAGGAAAAAACTGTGAGCGCTGCCCAGTCAATACGAAGATTTGTTCCTTCTGGAGGGGCGCTGTACCCTAATGAATTATATGTGTATATAAAGATAGATGATGCTCCTAATGGAATGTACCATTACGATGTGGCCCATCATCGCCTTATTTTATTGCGAGAAGGAAATTTCGATTACTACTTATCTAGTAGTCTTGCAAATAGTCTCCCTATTTCTGACTGTTTTTGCACCGTTTTTATCTCGACTGTTTTTTGGAAAAATTTTTATAAATACAATAATTTTTCCTATAGACTCCAAGGGTTAGATACAGGCGTGTTAATTGGGCAATCACTTGAAGTGGCAAATCGAATGGGATACTACCCGCGAGTATGCTACCAATTTCTTGATCAGTCTCTTAATCATTTGCTTGGGATATCCGAACAAGAGGAAAGTGTATATGCCGTTATTCCATTAAGTATGAAATCGTCCATTCCTAGTGTTGACAACGCTCAAAAAAAAGAAGAAGTAGTGTCTGCATCTGAACTATGTCGGGAAGTTCCAGTGTTGAATCATGTTTGCTATAACCGTTCAAAGAGAGTCATTGATTATCCGATGTTAAAGAAACTTAATGAAGCATCCATGTTTGAAACAACACAGTCTTTTGTGGAACTAAAGAAACATAATCGTCAGAAACTTCCCTTAGATACGGAGATGGTCTTACTGCCATTTACTGAGTGCTTTTCGTACGATCTAGCTTCTGTTTGCAAGAAACGATATTCACCTGATATTGATTTTATGTTAGGAAAAGTGAGCCAAACACAATTATCTAATCTTTTAAAAGAGACATTTTCTATCTCATATCAAAATGACCTTGGTGATACACTGGGACCTGTTGAGACTCGTGTATCTTTATTTGGCAGTTTTTATAATGTAGAGGGAATTCCTGATGGCGCCTATTCTTATGACAATGGCACTCATGCACTTCGGAGAATAAGAAAGGGGGATTTCCGGGAGTTTTTACAATCTGGATTAACCGTGCCCAATGTGAATTTGTATCAAGTTCCGCTTTGCATGCATTTGGTTGGAGACAGGGATCATTTTAAAGAAATATTGGGGTATAGAGGATACCGTATTCAACAGATGGAAGCGGGTATTATCGTGCAACGAATGCTCTTGGTGTCGTGTGCTTTAGGAATGGGAGGACATCCATTGTTGGGATTCGATTCCAAGCGATGTGATAAACTTTACAGGATCGATTTGAAAGGGAAAACCAGCTTGATCCAAATTCCCGTCGGTTCATACCGTCCGCGCGCCTGGTTGAGAGGGAATTTATTTAGCTAGAATAATGAGATACGAATAAAGTTTTAAAATTAACACAAAATGATAAGGGAAATATAATACCAAATATAAACTAGTTGAAATGTAGGAGTGAAAGTGTGGATAAAAATAAAGGGAAAGTACCAAATGTTTCAGGAAGTTTTCAAGTGGTTGAAGATGACCGAAAAGAAACTATTGAGGAATTGAGAAAAGATAACAAGTTAGATGAAGAAACGGAATACTACGCACGAATTTTTATGGAAGATTAGTCGTTTTTTTAACAAGTGGATTGTATTACAAGAAGAGCCGGCTGAAGGAGCTTCTTAAATATTGAATTGGCGGTGCCAGTGCTTCGTCCCAAAGCCGTTCTCTCCTTTGGAGAGTGGAGTGTGTGAACATTTTATTTTAATATGTGTACGAGCGAAGAGAAGCAAGAGTTTCATAGAACCCCATGGCTTAAGCCATGGGAGTTGTCAGAACTAATACTCTCTTCAAAAACGGATAGAGCAAATAACCCATGAACACCCCAACTATGTTCAAAATTAAATCATCAATATCAAGACTTCCTCTTTTCGTAACAAATTGCATACCTTCGATCAATGATATGGAGAAAAAACTAATGATTAGTAATTGGCCGATCCTGGGTGTTTCTTTTTTAAAACAATAGTAAATACCAAATGGTATAAATAATCCGATATTAGCCCCCAAGTTATAAAAGGCGATCAACAAATCCACATGGCCTTCTAAATAAAACATCACCGTTTTAAAGGGCGTAAGATTAATCGACCCATAATACTGATTTTCCGGTCTAAAAAATAATAAAATTAGCAGTCCTATTGAATAGCAAAATATCACTAGATCAAGCATTGTCCTAGAAATAGCTATTTTTTCTTTTGTTACCCACAGTCCTATCAATAATATAATTGTAGTCCAGCAAAACCATACAACTCCGATAACGAGTGGGTGTAAATATTGAGTCAGCTTCATCCAAATCGGCAATAGCGCTACGAATAGAATTTGGGAAAAGACAAGATTGAGTTTGATGTTTTTTTTCATGAGTGCCTCCAGGTAAACAGTTCGGATATATTTCGTCGAGATTAGGGCGAGTCGTATCATACAATTGGTTTTAAAATTATTTTATCGTGAATATAATGAATGATAAAGGAAGTGGTTTTAATAATCCAGGGGTTGCCTATCTTGGAAAGGTAAAGGGTGTGTTAAAATGAGCCAATACAAACAATTTATTATGAATTATGGAGATTATGTTTGTGATTTGGAATCTAGTCCTTTTGAAAGTTTGCGAATGTTATATGACAGAACCGATCTATATAAAATCCAAGATGAATTGGATTTTGATGAAAAGGTTTTACTTGGCACTTACGATTTAAAACTTATTGAGAATGCTGAAAAAATGGTTAAACATATCAGCCAAATATATAATTTTGATTACTCAAGCAACATTCCATATGAACAGTGGTGGTGGCATTTAGATAAAATAGCGAATGGCAATATGAGTTTTAATGTATCTTCAGATGTAAAAAAGGTTATATAAAAATAGTCATATGGGCAAACGTGGACAAAATCCGAATATCGGGTTTTGTTTTTTTTATTGTTTAAATTATAAAATTCTCGACTTGTGGATAATTGTTCGATAAAATGTTCGTATAAAT
>JAENZK010000198.1 GCA_016841285.1 Guptibacillus hwajinpoensis
GCAATCTGTAGTTAAAAATAATAAAAACAACTGTAATAAGGGATTTAATTTACGATTAACAAAAAACAATTTCAATACAATTCCCATTATGCTTATTTGCAAAGATAAGTGTGATTTCTTTATAGGTTCAGGGATTTTTCGAAAACTAAATTCTATGATTTTTGAATGTATTAAAACCCCGATTTTTCGTGTTACAAAATTTTTAGATAGCAGTGATTGTTGTGTGGTTTTAGAACTATTACAACCCCAAAATGAGGAAGGGAAAATACCTTCCTCATCTATAGAATGCGATGTTTGTACCTTTTTTTTAGATAGCTGCATCACTAGTTTTGTAAGAACTGGAATATGTATCACTGTAGATCTAAATTGTTTCTGTGGTGTAGAATGTCTTCCCCCAGTCAACGCTCATCATGGAATACCTATACCGTTTAAACATCCTATAAAATTTGTTCAAGAGGAATTTTGTGGTAACTTTTTATCGGGAACTCAAACTGTATGGGAGGCTCCTTCTGGGCAATACATGGAGGGGACATTTCAGATTTTTAATTCTGCGGATAATACAGTCAATGTAGAAGGAACTGTTTCGGGAAGTCCTTCAGTTACTTTCCCTCCTATTCCACCTGGCTTTACCATAATTAGGTCAGTAACTTTCCCGACTGCCTTCACTATAAGTGCACCTGGGGCTAGTGGAAATTATTGTATCAAGCTATTTAAATCAATTCCAGGAAACTTAAATAGAGATTGTAAAATTTCTGAAGCAGAAAGATAAAGACGTTTATTCAGTGTTTTAGTAATTTTAACGTTACCATGTCGTTGCTTGAATTCTAGGTGTGTTTGCAGTATTTTTTGTGATAGTTTTTCATACTTCTTTTGTCTCTCATTTTTTGGACGCTTTAACCATTTGAAATATCCGCTTTTTGAAAGTTCCAGTACGCTGCACATCTTCTCCCACGGTATTGGGAGCGATTTTTATGAATGAATTCATACTTTACCGAGGGCTTTTCGCAAAGTAGTGAATCGCCTTTTTTAGAATTTCATTTTCCTCCTGAAGATCACGAATTTGTTTTTGTATAGCTCATAATTCGGCATCTGGTGTAGAAAATGTTTGTACAGCTTTTATTTCAGGCTGCAGTCCATACTTTTTACCCAGCCATGTAAAGTGTTTTCGTTAACGCCCATTTACCTAGCCACTTGAGCTAAGGACTTGTTGTTTTCAGCGATATACTTTACTGTTTCTTTCTTAAATGTTTCATCGTAACGTTTCCCTTTAGCTGTTTAGACACACCTCGTTATAGTTTCTATTTTTATTATAACAATCCGTGTCGACTTTTTAGTCTCCTAAGTGAATAATCTACACTTGGGACGTGTTTAAGATCGCGTTAGCGATTTTGTTCAAAGATAAGAAAGTATAAAATTTGGGGCTACCGCAGTCATTGAGGCTGTGGTATTTTCATTTTATGGAGACCAACATTTTACGACAAATTTTCTTCGATAAACATCAACATTGGGAAGCGTTCAAGAAAAAACATGGAGCTAAAATTCGCCCTAGCGTAATTAAGGAGGTTGAAAAGTTTCGCGACTGTGGGGATATCAGAAAAGGATTTAAGCTTTTTGTATGTGAAGGCTGCCATAGTGTAAAAAATGTTCCTTATCGATGTAAAGGGCGTTTTTGTACTACTTGTTCTGTAGGGGAAAGCGAGGAATGGAGCCGATTGCTCACTGAAGATGTCCTACAAGTGAATCATCGTCATTTACTAAAGGATTTAATGGATGCTGCCTCAAGGGTGTTAACTGATTTCTTCAAAAAGAAGCTAAGGTAATACCAGGTATTATTGCTGGACTTCATACCTTTGGTTCAAGGGTTAACTTCAATCCTCACGCCCATATGTTAGTTACAATGGGCGGTTTAACTGAAAAAGGAGAATGGAAACAGTATGATTTCTTGCCATTTGCAATGTTATGGAAACAATGGCAGACAGTGGTCTTAAAATTAATTAGAAACGGAGTTTCGGAGAGAGAAAAGAAGAGAATTCAACCAAGGCCTCAAAAGGCGTTCACCAATAATGGGCAAGGCTTCTATGTGTATGCCCCAAAACAAAGAGGGAAAATTAAAGAACAGCTGCGGTATATTGGTCGTTATATTCGTCGACCAGCGATTGGTATCAATCGGGTTGAGGAATATGATGGTCAGTACGTAACATTTAAATATGAAGATAAAACTGATGGAAAAGAAAAAAGGGAAACAGTAAGCGTGGATGAGTTTATTTCACGTTTAATTCGTCATATTCCAGATGAAAATTAAAACAATACGTCATTATGGAATGTATTCTAGACGATCAAAAAATATATGTAAAAAGGTATTAAGTATTTGGCAACAAAATAAAAAACGTTGGGTTGTCAAAGTGAAGAAAACTCTACGTCGTCGGACGTGGCGTGAAAGAATTGTGGCTAACGGAAAAAGGGACCCTCTCGTATGTCCAAAATGTGAATGTTATTATGAATACAAGGGGGAAGTCTGTCTAGAAAATGGTAAACTAGAAATTAAGGTAGTGTTGTGTGCCACTACTTCAGCTTATTTAGAAAGGGTGATTGAACATCTCACCAGTATCAAAACACCGCCAAAAAGGGAAGAAAAAGAAGAAAAATACATCTCAATATAAACCATGAAACAGAGCGTCAGCTATGTTTGTTTAGTGGGTCATGAAAAAGAAGATATTCCAATAAATGTAGTAAGAGATTTTGATCTAATGGATGATGGAGATCCTACCACTCCTTCGATGTTTTCATGCGAAAAATGTGGAGTAGAGATGTATCCGGAGTATTATAAAGGAATACATGGCATTGAGTACAAGATATCGGATATTCGCTAGACAAAAAAAGACCGGGCTTTGCCCGGTCAGGCTGTCGAGAAAGTCTAACAGCCCTTATTTTTGTTTGATTCCTTCAATAATTAACCGCGTTAATTTGGTATAATATAACTAACAAATACTATTAATAAAGTGGTTAAAGCTCTATGTTTAAGCCAAAGAAATCTTCTCAAAGTGAATACGAATTTGTGTGCATTGATGAATTTGTACCACAAGACCATCTCTTGCGTTTAATTGATCAACATATTGACTTTTCATTTCTTCTTGAAAAAAGTTAGTCCATATTATAGCGATGGTATGGGGCGTCCTTCGGACCCTCTGATGCTTTTTAAAATGATGTTTATAGGCTATATTTATGGAATACGTTCTGAAAGGCAATTAGAAAGAGGAATTAAAATGAACATAGCTTATCGTTGGTTTTTAGGTCTAAAATTTCATGACCCAGTTCCTCACCACTCTACTATTAGTTGGAATCGACAACATAGCTTTAAAGTCACCAGTATCTTTCAAGAGCTTTTTGATGAAATAGTACTTCAAGCAATGAATCATAAAATGGTGGGAGGCCGTGTATTATTGACGGATTCAACTCATCTAAAGGCAAATGCAAATAACCACAAGTTTACAAGAGAAGAAGTAGCAATAGAGACTCGTGAATATATAGATGATTTAAATAAAGCTATTGAAGAGGATAGAATTAATCATGGAAAAAAGCCGCTAAAGGAAAGGGAGGAGGTGAATGAAACGAAAGAGATCCGAGTGAGCACAACGGATCCTGAGTGTGGCTTAATGTCTCGGGAAAATAAGCAAGAAATGTTTTGCTACCTGGCTCACCGTACTACAGATATGAAACACAATATTATTACCGATGTATATGTTACACCAGGAAATGTTCATGATTCCGTTCCTTACCTTAGCCGTTTAGATCGTCAAATAAAACGTTTTGGTTTTAAGGTTGAAGCTGTAGCACTAGATTCAGGGTATCTCACGGCTCCGATTTGCAAAGGGCTATCGGACCGCAAAATTTTTGGAGTCATTGCTCATAGGAGATATCAGTCTACAAAGGGTTTATTACCAAAATGGAAATTCACATATGACAAAAAAGAGATTTGTATATTTGCCCAAATAAACAAGAACTTATCTATAAAACTACAACCCGTTGGGGTTATAGAGAATTTAAATCTGATGCAAAGAAGTGTGAAACCTGTCCACTGCTTCCCTAATGTACAAGGTCTAAAAATAAAGTAAAAGTACTGACACGACACGTTTGGGAAGAACATAAGGAAAAGGTTAGGTTAAATCGCTTATCTAAATCAGGGAAAATGCTTTATAAATTTAGAAAAGAAAAAATTGAGCGAAGCTTCGCTGACTCAAAAGAGCTGCATGGGCTTCGCTACTGCCGGTTACGGGGATTACAGAAAGCTAGCGAGCAGGCGTTAATGACTGCAGCCTGCCAAAACATGAAAAAGATTGCCTACATTTATCTAGCGAAAGCTAGATAAATGTAGGCAATCTTTATTACTTTAGTCAACTATAGAAGTTTTTTGAGTGTAGAAGGTACAAATAATCGAGTAGGAGGCTAATCATTATTTGATTAGCCGACCTCTCACACCACCGTGCATACGGCCCCGTACACGGCGGTTCAATAACTTGAGTATCTACGCTCATATAAATGGTTGAGGTCTTTCATTTGATGAGTGTTTTTATTTTAATTGCTTTCTGAAGTGTTTCACTGCCTGAAATCCTCCAGTAGCCTTTTCGTGTATTGGCTACCCTCCACGCTTCTTCAGCTGGGATTCCTAACCTTTTTAATTGATAATATTTGGTTTTAATCTTCTTCCACCTTTTCCAGATGAGTTGTCTCAATCTATGATTTAACCAATGTGCTATGGATTTAATGAACTCTTTCATGAAACCAATTCCATAGTAGTTAATCCAGCCAACTGTTATACTGTTAATTTCTTTAGTGATTTCCTTGAACTCACCTGCTCGATTCCTTTTGGTGGATTTCTTCAATTTAGTTTTGAAGCTCTTCTTTGCTAATTGATGGGTGCTAACTCCCACACCTTTAGCCGTGCTCTGTATGCAGAAACCAAGAAATTTCAGCTTAGTTGGGGAGCCTACCTTACTCTTTGTTCGGTTGACAGTCAGTTTAAGTTCCTCTTCGAGGAACTTCGTGATACTATCAAGAACTCGGTAACCTGCTCGTTGACTTTTAACATAAATACAAAAGTCATCTGCATAACATACGAATTTGTGTCCCCTTTCTTCCAATTTGATATCCAGTTGATTTAAGTAAATGTTACTTAGAATTGGCGAGAGCACGCCACCTTATGAAAAGTAAGCTTCATAAAGCCATAAAATATAAGGGCTTTATTCCATTTACTTCGCATAATTTTATAGCTACTTTAATTCTGACAGCCAAGTAAGTAGTGCTTGGTCCTTACTCCAGTCAGGGAGACTGCAATCAATCAGATTAGGATACACATTTTCAATTGCCTTCCTTTTTGTCTCTGTATCTGTTCTGGCGTAAATTTCTGTTGTTTTTAAATCAACATGACCAAGAAAATCACGGATGTATATGAGATTTACCCCTGCTTGTAGTAAATGCATGGCCTTCGAATGACGAAACTTATGTGGTTTCACTTTCGAAGGTACAATGGTTGATGTTTTCCTAGCTAATTCAACATATTTCGAAATAATGTAGGCAACCCCTTCTTTAGTAAGCTTGTTATGTTGATTGTTTGTAAAAAGGGGATGATCACTTTTCCATGATTTATCCAACTTGTTTTCAACAATATAACGCTCCAATAAGATTACTGTATTTGTCAGAAGAGGAACACGTCTTGCTTTGTTTCCTTTCCCTGTTAAAATAATTACTGCTGGGGTTTCTAGAATTACATCTCTTACTTTAATATCAATCAGTTCTTGTACCCTTGCGCCTGTATCATATAGAACACTCATCAATGTAAGGTCACGCCGACCTTTAAGGCAGCCCCTGTCGGGCTGTTCTAGAAGTAGTTTCATAGCTTCTGGTGTCAGATGCTCCACCACTGTTTTTCTTGCCTTTTTAGAGGGGATGGCGATTACTTTTTGAAAATGGAATAGACCGGAAGGTTCTTCTGCCTGTACGTATCTAAAAAAGGAATGTATGGCCGCAAGTCTCTGGTTTCTAGTTGAGATACTACACTTCCTTATTATTTCTAACCATTCTAGAAATCCAGTTAGTAGATCACTTGAAAGTATTTCCAAAGTAATCCGTTCTGGCGAAATATTTTTCGATTCTTGGCAGTACTTAATCAAAAGTTTAAACGTATCCCGGTAGGACTGAATTGTATTCTTACTGACATTTTTCTGTGACGGTAGGTATACTGTCAAAAATTCTGTAAGATACTTCGCAAAATCAGTAGGTTTCATTGATATCACCTTTCAAGTGAGGGATCATTCCCGGAAAATGAGTCTCTAGTTTTACTGTAATATAAGGGAATACATCCGCTGTCAGACTTAGATAATAAGCCGTTTCTTCAAAAGAGTCGTGTCCCATATATGTTTTAAGTACTGGAAGGTACACCGTGAAATCCTTTTCATCTTCAGCCCATTTTTTCAGACAGTGAACTGCATAAGTGTGGCGAAAGTCGTGTATACGTGGACCTTGTCCCCTTCCTCCATGTAAAATTCTGGCACGCCATAAAAACCTACGGAAGTTTTTATATACATTTCCAATCGTCATCGGTTTGCTATCAAGCGCGGGAAAATAATAATCTTCTACTTTTGGAAATGGGTGTACCACTTTTGAATAATGCCGGCATCGCTCCGTAAGGGACGCGGACATGGGTACCAATCTGCTATTATCCTTTTTGGATTGATTAATAGTCAAGATACCGTTCTCAAGGTCAACGTCTGCTACTTTAAGAAGCCTTGCCTCGGACACCCTCAATCCGCACATATAAATCATTCGAAAGAAATCAGGCATAATAAGGTGTCTGTGAGGACATTCGTAACAGTACCTGCATTTTTCCGTTTCGGCAAAAAAGCTTTTAGTTCATCAATAGTATAAATATACGGTACATATTGATCTTCCGTAGGGAAATATCCCTTCGGGATAATGTATGCTTTAACTCCAATGGAATCTAAATATTTTCCAAACTGGCGGATAACTGATGCCCGTGAACATAGATTTGCTTGTGTCTCATAAGGTTTTTTGCTGCACCAGTTTAATACGATTTCTTTAGAAAGTTCGGTGGCGTTTTGGTATTTTTTCATTGTAAATCTGTCAAAGCGTTTTAAATGTCGTGAATCTGTATCGTACTTATATCCGATAGCTTTTTTCAGTTCCACATGATTTTGGATATGATTTTTAAAAGGTCCCTCATAAAGAATTTCACTCATGATTAATCACCTCTTCAAAATCGAGAGAACATTCCTTTAGTTTTTTTATGTCAACCTTGAGATACACTGCTGTTGAGTCGGTATCCATATGGCCAAGAATATCTGAAATCGTAGAAAGGGGTGTATCCTTTTCAAGAAGTATGCTAGCCATAGTATGCCTAAGTGAATGCATTCCTCTTCTTTTTTTAAAAGTAGGAAGGTGTGCTAATTCCATGTACCGTTTAATTAACTGATTTAAATGATCTTCTTCCGAAAAGGGACCGTACGGTGCCATATGCTTTACAAATACATAGGGACTGTTAATTTTAGGACGGCCGTATTTTAGATAATCAATTACGGCCCAGCCCACCTCCGGTGTTAGTGGAAGAGATAATGGTTGCCTTGTTTTTGATTGAGTAAAAACAAGCTTTTTCTCTTCCCAATGGAAGTGCTCCATTTTCAAATTTTTAATATCCGTACACCTCAATCCGAGGCAACATGCCATTAGAATTATTGCATAATCTCTTTTGCCCTTTGGACTCCCTCTGTCAATGGCTCCAACTAGTTTTATTAATTCATCCTCTGTCCATACTGATGGAATACGAGTCTGTTTTCTTGCCTGTACCATTGGAGTTTTTGAAGCAAAATCTGTCTTTACTTCACCAGTTTCTAAAAGAAAACGGAATAAGGCACGCATTGAACAAATATTTTGTTCTACTGTTTTGTAAGCATAGCCAGCCAATGTTTTGATGTAGTTATTAATCAATGTGAGATTGATTTCTTTACAATCTTTGATCTTTTGTGAAGAGAGATAATCCATGAATCTAGCAGATTGTTTTACATAATGGTCTATTGTGACTTTTGAATAGTCTTTGTCTACACAATGTTGCTTAAATCGGTTACTAATGTCGATAAAATACTGATCCGTAAGGATCTCGTGATGTCTATAATACCGACGTAAAATAGTATGGTGCAGCTGAAAATCACCAATCATACGAATAACTCGAAGCTCTTGAGTCTCTGACTGTGAAAGTGTTCTATTGAAGTCTTTTTCGAAAATATGAAAATATGTTTCAACAAATTCAATACCTAGCTGTTCTGAATAGTATGTTTCATCTCGTTCTTGTGCAAATTGGAGAAGTTTATTCCATCTGCATCTGTAAAACTTCATGGAACCTTCGGTATAGCCAAGTCGAATCATTTCCTGCTCTAGATCTTTAATCAAAATAGCTAATGGTTTCCTTTGCATAAAGTATCCCTCCAAAATGAAAGTTTTGAGCATCATACTCATCTTCATTTTCGGATATTATGCAAAGTAAATCGGATTAAATTGTTACAATATATGGCCATTTTCTAATTTACTTAGCATAATCACTTTCTTTGCATAAGGAGCATTCCTGTAATGAAGAAATTTGAGGTTTGAACAAAAAAAGTCCCCT
>JAENZK010000199.1 GCA_016841285.1 Guptibacillus hwajinpoensis
TAGGGGCACAAAGGATAATAGGAAATCGGTCATCTTTATCATATTCTTTAGGATTTAGGGAACATCCATGCAGCTCTGCATATATTTCGACAATCCCTTTAATTACAGTCGTTTTCCCTGTACCTGTTCCTCCTGTTAATATCATCAATGGTGAAGAAATGGCTGTTTGAATCGCTGTTTTTTGCGAAGGAGCATACTGGACCTTTAATCTTTCTTCCAAACCTCCAAGTGCTTTTAAAAATTCTGATTCAGTAAAGTGTTCAGTAAACTCTGTCTGCTCCGTAATTTTCTTTAGGCTAGTAACTAAGCCCTTTTCGGAAAAATAAAGCGATGGCAAATAAACCCGGTCCTCTTCAACTACAATTTTACCTTCTTCACCAAGGCCAATTATTTCCCGAGAAATGTCGATTTCCGAAACTTTATTCCCTTTTGTTTTTTCATTTATCAATTTATAAACTTGTAATAAAAAAGGCTCTAGCTTTAAGTAAACATGGCCTTCCTGTACCGATTGCTGGTTTAAAATATAGATACAGCCTGCTCGGATCCGATCTGGATGATTACCAGATAAACCAAGTGCCTGACCTAATTCATCAGCTCTAGCAAAACCAATTCCTTCAACATCCTCAATTAATTTATATGGATTACTTTGAATAATTTCGAGTGTATCTTCCTTATAGGTTTGATAAATTTTCATGGATAACTGCGGACCAAAGCCGTAATTTGATAGGGAAATCATAATTTGTTCTAAGCCTTGGTGATGCCTTAAAGTATCATAAAGCAATTTTGCTTTATCTTCAGGTAATTTCGGTATTGTTGTCAAAACCGAAGGGTTTTCCAATATTTTAGAAATAGCCCTTTCTCCTAATTCTTCAACAATTTTTTTAGCTGTTTTTTTACCGATACCTACAAATAAATCGCTGGAAAGGTATTGGATGATTCCATCCTTTGATTGAGGTAATTCCTTGCGAAATTGGGTGATTTGATATTGCAATCCATGTCTAGGGTGGTTGCGAAGGGTACCAAAAAATGTATAGACTTCATCTTCATGTATGTAGGGGAAATAACCAGCAACAACCACTTCTTTATCCTCATATTGCTCATTTGTCTCATTAATACGAATTCGTGCAACGGAATATAAAGTTTGTTCGTTGTGAAAAATCATAACAATGACTTTTCCTTTAATATATTTCTTTTGTTCTTCCATTAAATCGATTGATTGCTGTTTTTCCATTGTTATTCCCCTTTGAATCTTTAATGTTTCCGAAAGATTTCTTCAACATTTCTTTTTCCGTTTGCAGCCAAGAAATGGTCAGGTTGAATTTTCAGAGCATTTTCAAACATCTCAAGTGCTTTTTCTGGTTGATCTTTAAACGCATAGGCAACACCTAGATTGTAATAGGCATCTGGGTGTTCATCGTTTAATACAATTGTTTTTTCAAAATGGGGTATCGCTTCATCAACCATTTCCAATAATGCTAAACATAACCCATATTGAAAATGAGCTTCTTCATCAAGATCGTTAAGTTCAATGGCTCTTTGGAAATAAGGGAGAGCCAATTTTTCCTGTCCTAGTTGTGATAAGCACATGGCCAGCATGAAATAAACATCTGCTTCCTGCAACCCGAGTTTCACCGCTTGTTCAAAGTTATCCTTTGCCTTTACATAATCTTCCCCATTGTAGTATGTATTTCCTGCCCCATAATACGCAGTTGCTAAAGAACCATCGATTACAATGGCCTTATTAAAAAAGGCAATTGCCCGGACATTTTCCCCGACAGCTGCAAGTAAATTACCAAAATTAATATAGCCGATAGGATCATTGGGATTTTGCTCAAGGATTTCATTAAAAATTTTTGCTGCTTCTTCATATTTTCCTTGCTGCATATATTGAATTCCTATGGTATTTTTATCTATCATTTTGTTTCCTCCTTTCTATTTAAGAAGCAAGAGAACCCTCTCTTGCTTCCTAGACGTATGTCAATCGTTCGTTATTTTTATAGACCTCATCTATCGTTGCCCCGCCTAGACATTCATCACCATTATAAAATACAACGGATTGCCCTGGTGTGATCGCCCTAACCGGTTCACTGAATATAACCTTAACTTTATTGTCTTCGATCATTTCCACAGTGACTGAGGTATCTGCTTGACGATAGCGGAATTTGGCCGTACAAGAAAATGGCTCAGCGGGCTTGTGATCGCTCACCCAGTTTCCATTAACAGCAATAAGTGAATCTGAATATAGGGCTTCATTATGAAACCCTTGTCCTACGTAAAGAACGTTTTCTTTCAGGTTTTTACCAATTGCAAACCATGGTTCCCCAGAGCCGCCGATACCTAAGCCATGTCTTTGCCCAATTGTATGATACATAAGACCTTCATGAGTTCCTTTTACTTCGCCATCTAATGTCGTCATTTTCCCAGGCTGAGCAGGTAAGTAATTACTTAAAAACTCTTTAAAATTTCGTTCACCAATAAAACAAATACCAGTACTATCCTTTTTCGTTGCGGTTGCTAAGCCTGCTTCAGCAGCAATTTTGCGAACCTCAGTCTTTGGTAGATGCCCCAATGGGAACATGACCTTCGAAAGCTGTGCCTGTCCTAGTTGATTTAAAAAGTAGGTTTGATCTTTATTTTCATCAACGCCACGGAGCATTTTATATTCACCATCCCGGTATTCCACCTGGGCGTAGTGGCCTGTCGCTACATAATCTGCACCCAATGTAAGAGCATGCTCTAGAAAAGCCTTGAATTTAATTTCTTTATTACACATTACATCCGGGTTTGGTGTTCGTCCGGCTTTATATTCATCTAAAAAGTACGTAAATACCTTATCCCAATACTGTTTTTCAAAATTAACTGCATAATAGGGGATGCCAATTTGATTGCAGACACGAATGACATCATTAAAGTCTTCCGTAGCTGTACATACACCATTCTCATCCGTATCATCCCAGTTTTTCATAAAAATACCAATCACTTCATAGCCCTGTTGCTTCAATAACAATGCAGCAACAGACGAGTCCACACCACCGGACATACCAACGACAACTCTTGTTTCAGCCGGAGTTTTTGGATTGTTCACCCTATTCACCTCTATTCTTCTAACACTCGGTCATTTTTTTGACGATTTTCGCTATACTTAATGCCGCTTCTTCAATTTCTTCCAATGTATTACCGAAACCAAAACTAAATCGAATCGAATTAGTCGTTTTGGTTGATTCATTCCCAAACATTGCAACGAGTACATGGGAAGGATCAATCGATCCAGCTGTACAAGCAGAACCACTAGATGCAGCAATGCCTGCCAAATCAAGATTTACTAGCATTGATTCTACATTTGTTCCAGGAAATGAAATATTTAAGACTTGAGGTAGGACGGATTTTGCACCTTCCCCATTAATTTCAAACTGAATTTTTTCTTGTGCGAAAATGGCAGCCATACGATGTTTAAATTGTTCGTATTTCTCAATTTTGTCCTGTAGTCCATCTTGGGCAAGACGTACAGCTTCTTTAAATCCAGCAATTCCAGCCACATTTTCTGTACCAGCCCGGCGTTTCCGTTCCTGCTCTCCCCCATATTGGCGTGGAACAAACTTTACCCCATTTTTCGCATATAAAAATCCAATCCCTTTTGGTCCATTTATTTTATGAGCGGACACTGACATTAAATCTACATGTAACTCCTTAACGTCAATTGGCTGTGTGCCATACGCCTGAACGGCATCTGTATGGAATAATATAGTAGAGTCAGAAAGCAACTCCCCTATTTCCTTTATAGGTTGAATAGTGCCGACCTCATTATTACCATACATGATAGATACTAATATGGTAGACTCTCTCAATGCCGCTTTTAAAGCGTCTATACTAATTTCTCCATATTCATTTACTGGCAAATAGGTAATCTCGAAGCCTTCTTTTTCTAGCTGTTTGCAAGAGTGCAAAATTGCATGATGTTCAATTGAAGTGGTTATAATATGATTTCCTTTTTCTTTATTTGCCATAGCTACCCCGAAAACGGCTGTGTTATCAGCCTCAGTGCCGCCACTTGTAAAAATAATCTCATTCTCTGCTGCGTTAATGGATTTAGCTATAAAAGCCCTAGCATCATCAATTACTTGTCGAGCCTGTCTTCCATAGGAATGGATACTTGAGGGATTCCCAAAAGTATTTACCATACAGTCCATCATCACTTGAGCCACCTCTGGGTGAGTCGGAGTTGTTGCTGCATGGTCTAAGTAAATCGCCTGTCGCATGATTTCACCTACCAAAAGAATTAAATGTAGAACATATAGGCGTCTTGAGCATTGTCGCCTTCATAATCTGCAAGATATTGAAGATTTGTAGTATCTAAAACCTCTTTAACCGCATCACGTATTTTTATCCATAATTCACGCTTGGCAGGTTCTTCATCCTCCAACACTTCAACAGGACTAATTGGTCCTTCAAGAACACGAATAATATCACCTGCTGTAATCTTTTCAGCATCCCTTGCTAAAATATAACCACCATATGCTCCACGGACACTTTTTACTAAACCGGCATTACGTAATGGAGCAATTAATTGCTCTAAATAATGCTCTGATAAATCATGGTCCTTTGCGATATTTTTTAAAGGAATTGGACCCTCACCCTGTTTTTTCGCTAACGCAATCATGATCGTCAATCCATAACGACCTTTTGTAGAAATTTTCACAGTATTCACCTCTATATTTTTAACTATATATTTTACGACAATTTCCGACGCATCTAGTCAACGCTATTATATCATAAGCTCTTGCTTGGCACACGGTCTTCGATAACTTCAACTCGTTTAGTCTTTAACAAATGATTTGTGATTTTTTGGCACTGTGGTAAAGCAAATCCTGCTATATGTCCGATTGATAAACTAAGGATGACTGTACCAATGCCAACCGGGCCACCTAACAACCACCCTACCGCTAAAACAGTAATCTCCATAATTAGTCGAATCCATTGTACTTTTATTCCTGTCTTTTGCATGAGGACTAACATTAAACTATCCCTTGGACCAGTCCCAACATTTGCTGAAATATAAATAGCCATCCCATAAACATAAATAATGATCCCAATCGTCAACATTATAAACTGACCGAGTATTGTATCGGGAGTAACTAGCCATGGTATTAACATATACATATCAATAAAAATTCCACATAAAACCATATTTATAAAAGCACCTATTTTAGGGAAGGCATGAGCCAAAATTGCGGAAGAACCTAGAATAAACACACCTACAATAATCGACCAGCTTCCGATCGTTAAACCAAACTGTTTATAAAGTCCGATATGAAGGACATCCCATGGGGCAGTGCCGAGATCAGCTACAATGACCAACACGAGTCCAAGGGTCATAATTAACAGCCCAATTAAGTAAACTAACCATTTTTTCAAGTAAATCCTTCTCTCTTCATAAGATCCAATGCATATTAAGTTATTGTAGCATGATAATCCTCAATTTTAAAATAAAAGAAAAGCATGAAAGTTTATGATAAAGTATTAAAGGGAGCAATTAAAAATGAGGTGATTTAATTGTTGTTTGATTTCTTAGTCGAGGAACCTCTCTCTTATAGAATGCGGCCTCGTAATATTGATGAAGTCGTCGGACAAAAACATGTGATCGGTAAAGGAACCTCACTGTATAAGATGATTCAAAATGAATATGTTCCTTCGATGCTTCTATATGGACCTCCCGGTGTAGGAAAAACATCCATTGCCAAAGCAATAGCCGGGACCGTTAATTTTCCATTTGAAGGCATTAATGCGACAACGGCTGGAAAAAAAGAAATAGAACATGCTGTTGAAATAGCAAAAGCAGAAGGAAAATTAATTTTATTTATCGATGAAATTCATAGATTTAATAAAGCACAGCAGGATTATCTCCTACCACATGTGGAACGCGGTTTAATTACATTAATCGGGGCTACGACAGAAAATCCATTTCATGATGTAAATCCTGCGATTAGAAGTAGATGTGGCCAAATTAAAGAATTGAAGCCGCTTATGCCAAGTGACCTAGAAGAATTATTGTGGCGCGCTTTATCAGATGAAGAACGCGGTTTAGGGAAAATGGAGATAGAAATATCAAAAGAAGCAGTCGAAATCATTTCTATTTCAACAAATGGTGATGCCAGATCAGCTTTAAATACACTAGAAGAAGTAACTCGTGCATCCAAAAATATGGAATCAGGAAAAATAGAGATTGACATTGAAGTTGTCAAAGAATGTGTCGAAAATAAAGGGTTTTCCCATGACAAGCATGGCGATATCTTTTATAACCTGTTATCTTGTCTACAAAAGTCTATTCGCGGAAGTGACGTTTCTGCTGCACTACATTATCTTGCCCGTCTTATAGAAGGTGGGGACTTGAAGTCTATTTGTCGCAGATTAATAGTAATCGCTTATGAGGATATTGGACTTTCAGCACCTGAGGTCGGAGTTCATACTGTAGCGGCAGTAGACGCGGTGGAACGCTTAGGCTTACCGGAAGCAAGAATACCTTTAGCCAATATAGTCATTGAACAATGTCTATCGGCCAAATCAAACAGTGCCTATCAAGCTTTAGATGCGGCGATAGAAGATGTAAGGAAAGGATTAATTGGTGAAATTCCTACACATTTAAAGGATGCCCATTATAAAGGTGCGGCCGTTATGGGGCATGGTACGGGCTATAAATACCCCCATGATTACCCTAACTCATGGGTAAATCAACAGTACTTACCAGATCTATTAAAAGACAAACAATATTATTCTCCCAAGGAAAGCGGCCAAGAAAAGCACTTTTCAAAAGTTTATGAACGGCTTGAACAATTGAAAAAAAAGAAGGACCGATGAGTTATTCATCGGTCCTTTTATTTCCAAAAACTATCATAGTTTGTAAAAGTATAATCATATAAAAATTGGGCAAACTACTAAAAACTATAAATCAGGGAGATGAACATATGAAAGTTAGACAGGATGCTTGGTCCCATGAAGATGACCTGCTTTTGGCTGAAACGGTATTACGACATATTCGCGAGGGCAGTACACAATTAAACGCTTTTGAAGAGGTGGGTGACAAACTTAATCGCACCTCTGCTGCTTGTGGATTCCGCTGGAATGCCGAGGTACGCAAAAAATATTATCAAGCGATGGAGCTTGCGAAAAAGCAACGGAAAGAACGGAAAAGAGCTATTGCGGGACAATCACAGCAACAATTAAATCACATCCGCCAACCTATAGTGAATGAAGCGCCGATCTCAATACCAGAACAATTGGAACCTATTTTTGATTACACGGACTATGATAATAGCAATACAACAAATGAGCTAATAACTAGACAAGTAGAAATAAAGGAAGAATTTGCGAATGAGCTGAATTTAGATTCTGTGATTTCATATCTTTATTCAGTAAAAAGTTTTGGTATGAATTCTCAGATTCTACAGTCGGAAAATGAAAGACTTACAAGAGAAAATCGGCATCTGTTAGATGAAAAAGAAAAAGTAGAAAGAAAATTACAGAGATTAAAGCAGGAAAATCTTATTATTCAAGAGGATTATCAAGCTCTTGTACAAATTATGGACAGAGCTAGACGAATGGTTTCGTTTACCGATACAACCAATCTTGATAATAATAATTTGGGACAAATTGCAAAATGAGGCTGAGTTTTATCAGCCTCATTTTTTTGATCCAGCGCTTTTTTATTCAGGCGCTACCCTATCGATTTTAATGTCTTTTAAAATTTGTTGAACTACATAGGCCCCCATGATTAAGCCTGCAGTTGAAGGGCAAAAAGCATTGGAAGCAGGCGGCATTTTGGCCTTTCTAATTGCTGAATTCTCATTTGCAATTTCTTTTCTAATTTCTTCACGGATGACAATCGGGCTTTCATCTGAAAAGACAACCGGAATCCCTTTTCTTATACCTTCTTTACGAAGCTTCTGACGAACAACCTTGGCGATTGGGTCTGTGTGGGTTTTGGAAATATCGGCAATTCTAAAGCGCGTTGGATCCATTTTGTTAGCCGCACCCATGCTTGATATGATTGGAATGTTTCTTTTTAAACACTCCTTCATTAAATGGATTTTATAAATAATCGTATCAGATGCATCAATAACATAATCTAATCCATAATTAAAAATTTCTTCGTATGTTTCCTCAGTATAAAACATCTTTAACGCAATTACTTCACACTCCGGATTAATATCGGCAATGCGTTCTTTCATAAGTTCCGCCTTGGGTTTTCCAATCGTTGATAATAGCGCAATTATTTGTCGATTAACATTTGTGATATCGACATCGTCTTTATCTATTAAAACTAATCTACCAACCCCTGTACGTGCTAAGGATTCTGCGGCAAAAGTACCTACACCGCCAATACCTAGGACGGCAACAGTTGTATTTTTTAATAAATCCATTCCTTCTTTACCAAAGGCAAGTTCATTTCTAGAAAATTGATGTAGCAATATTTTCACTCTCCAAAACGTATGTATTAGTAATGTTTTATCCTAAATTGATTGGTTTCATTCAGGTTTACTTTTCCTATAATTTTACTTGGTAATGAGCTGAATAACAAGAAAATATTCCACAGAAAAACCCTAAGCAAATCGCTTAGGGCTTAGTTTACATTTTATTAAAGTCCCGCTTGTGTCGTCACTCGGCCTTTGTTTT
>JAENZK010000200.1 GCA_016841285.1 Guptibacillus hwajinpoensis
CCGTTCCAAGGATATGGTAGATAAACTCAATACTTATATGTTATCCGGTGTGAGAGAATTCTGGCTTGTCGATCCTTTCAAACATTCTATTATGTTGTATGGATTTAAGGACTTAGAAATTGACGAATATACCACCTGTAAACTCGAGGATACTCTAACATCGTATTTTTTTGAGGGTTTAGAGATTCCGATGAACGAAATATTTGAGTTTTAGAAGTGGCTGAGGAGCTGCTGTTACGTAGTAATGAATACCCATGCTATTTTACCTGTTATTATAAATTGAAATCTGTTGCTCCACAGGAAGAGTACGGAATTCTTTCAGCGATACTACTTTCATCTATATTGCTTATTCCCGTTTGGGTTCAATCTGAGTCAGAAAGAGGCTGCCCAGAAGGCCCTTACCCAACAAATCAGTGTTATCGAAGGCCCTCCCGGAACTGGTAAAACGCAAACCATCCTTAATATCATCGCAAATACTATCATGAATAACAAAACGGTAGCCGTTGTATCCAATAATAACTCGGCTACCGCCAATGTTCTGGAAAAAATGCAAAAATACCAAGTGGATTTTATAGCAGCATACCTCGGAAACAGAGAAAATAAAGAAAAATTCTAAGCAAGAGTTATCAGCTCTGCTCGTGGAGAAAAAATACTTCGATGCCTATTATAACGAGAGTATTGAAAAAATTGCTCCTTACCGTTCCTTATATAAGCATAAATCAGACACTGTCATGACACTATGGCTTGAATATCAGCAAATAGCTCCCCTTATCGCCTGCAGACCGATAAACTGAAAGAGGCAGTAGGGGATGAGGGCATTGAGATTGACACGGTTCATAAATATCAGGGCCGGGAAAAAGATGTAATCATTATCACGACGGTTGTAAATGAAATGAATGACTTCGTAGATAACCCCAACCTTATAAATGTTGCCGTGTCTCGTGCAGTAGACCAACTGATTGTAGTAGTGTCAGACGATGTGGGCGATAAGAATTCCAATATAGGAGACTTGGTTAGATATATCGAATATAACAATTTTGAACTCATCAACAGCAGCATCTATTCCGTATTTGACCTGCTATACCACCGGTATTCTAAAGAATTGTTTGAATTCATGAAATATAGAAAAAGGGTTTCAGAATATGACTCGGAGAACCTGATGAATGCCGTAATCGAGAAGGTATTAAGGTTGCCGGAATTTATTCATCTTGACTATGTCATGCACCAACCCTTGAAAATGCTGATTCGCAATCTGGAGAAACTGAATGAGCAAGAGTGCCGATTTGTCATGAACATTCATACCCATACTGATTTTCTCATTTTCAACAAGCTGGACAAAAAACCAGTACTGGTAGTAGAGGTCGATGGTTATGCCTTTCACGCCAATAACCCTAAACAGCTTGAAAGAGATCAAATGAAAGATGGGATACTTCATAAATACAGCATTCCTATATTAAGGCTTGCAACCAATGAAAGCGGGGAAGAAACAAGGCTGCATGACACGCTTACGGAGATTCTTAATTAAGTAACATTAAAGATTTCGACACAGCATATGTATGGTATAATTTACCTGTATTTATTCCTAATATTGACACAATTATTTAGCAGAGTCGAAATTATGCTTTGGAATAGCTAATAATGGCTGACCAAAAATAGAATTTGAGGGCGAGTGATAAAGTAATGGCGTTTTTTGATAACCTCAAACAAACGATAACCGGCAAGCCGATTAACATAATTTTTTTTTGACAACAAGCATGAATAGCTCAGACCTGCGTGGGTAGGGAAAGGAATGCTGTTTTATGTTCCAAAATATAAAAAAAATCATTCAACAAAAACCATTATTAGCTTATTTTATCCTAACCTTTATCATTTCCTGGGCAGGAATTATTCTTGCCTCACTTTTCATGGGTATGCCGACAACCAGTAAACAATTTGCAGAAGATGGTCCTCTTGCCCTGATGCCATTACTTTTGGGTCCAACCGTTGTCAGTCTTATTCTCACCGGACTTGTTCATGGCAAAGCCGGTTTCCGTGATTTGCAATCCAGATTCCTTAATTGGAGACTTGATATTCGCTGGTATGTTTTTGCCCTTTGCACCCTGCCTGCCATATTGTTTGTTATGCTTCTTGTACTTTCCCAATTTTCCTCTGATTTCACTCCAAAAGTAATGAATGAAACAGATAAAGTATCTTTCATCATTACAGGTCTAATTATGGGTTTTATTGGCGGGGGGATATTTGAAGAAATCGGGTGGACTGGTTTTGCTACTCCAGAGTTGAGAAAACGCTATAGCGTTTTCAAAAGCGGACTTATTCTGGGATTTGTTTGGGCAGTGTGGCACTTCCTGCCTGTGCTCTGGGGAAGCGGTGATGCCAACGGAAATTTAGACTGGTCAATTTTCCTGCCCGGCCTTTTCTGCCATTATACTGTACTTGTTTCCTATAGAGTCCTCATGGTCTGGGTTCATGAAAATACCAAAAGTATGCTTCCCGTAACATTCATGCATGGGGTCTTAGGTGCTTTTGCTAATTTTATTCTCAACATCTCAGTCGGCGGCTGGTCTCTGTTTTTATACTATTTAATTTTAGCAATTGCTTTATGGAGTATCATTGCAATAATTCTTTTCAAGGAAAAAAGAGGAGCTGCGATTAATTATCGATTATTGCACCCAAGGTAAAATTGAGCCAGCGCCGTCCGTGGCACTGCTGGGTCTGGAGTATGAAACCAAGGGGATTGTTCAAATTGCACCTTTCATAGATGAACCAGAAGCCAGGTATCTCATATGTAAACTTCAGAAGTATGGATTACATGGTGCTGGTATATGAACCACATAAATCAGTATACGCATATTAAAGAGGTATATAGTTATGGGTAATAGAAATATCCTTTACGTATTTTTTATAGTTTTATTACTTTTCTCACTGGTTGGATGCAGCAAAACTTCTATACAATTAGATCACCTTCCTAAACCACCAGAATTAAACGTACTATTCCAAAACCAAAGCATTGATGCTATATGTGGGACGTATACCTGGCCTATTAATAATGATGGTACAGGATCCTCAATACATGCTGATTCTGGTACCCCCCCTGAGCTAGTTAAGAATTCAATTCCATTAAGTGTATCTCCCAAATCCTTACTTACATTAAAGTTTAGCGATATTAAGCCATCAAGTGTTTATGTTAATATTTGGGAAGATAATACAAACAAGAATTAAGTAATAATCATCTGTTAGTTCCAAATTCTAAAGGGTTAATTATCTACGAAGTTGTAGCAAAGTGGGAACAAGGCAGGGCATCCTATGCTTTCTTAGTAGAGGTGCAATAAGTTAAGCAAAAATCAGAACACTAATTAATCGTAGGGATAATCCCTGCGGTTTTATATTTTATGAACGAGGCAAGTTAAAATTAGAATTCGCTATTCAATTTTAAAACCCCATTGAAAAATAATAGCGCTGCAGTTGAAATCTGCACCGCATATATTTATGTAAATATCTTAAATTAATGCTGCTCAAACCCGAACAACAATTTGTTGTATTATGTAAATTTTCCATTAATTACATAGGAAATTAATAACATAATGTAGAAATTAAAGTAGAGCTAGTATTAAATTATTATAAGGCTGAAGTTTAATATTAACCGGCAGGTGTACTTGCTATGTTATGAAGTGATTACGTCTAATGTCTATAATGCGAACCTAATAGAAGTTCTAGATGCTTTCGGTTATAGCAATAATGTGAAGTCTAAAGTGTTGTTATTATACGATGACAGGATGTGGTTAGTATTTACGGGATAGACACAAGTAATGCTCAAGAGCTCCTTTGCTATCATGACTTATATGACGGAGCAATTCCGGATATTAAAATGGAAATAGCAAAATTGAATATGCACAAGTCAATTTCGATTATTTCCGAACTCATTAATGCACGAGAATACAAAATTGAGGTTAAGACCTGTGACTTAAAATTGTGTTTACCTTTTGAAACTGCTTTAAAAAAGATTTTTTTAGGGGTATCTGCGAATTCCCCAAATGAAGTTTTTGGAAATCCGCTTTTGTATAAGAACAAACATATCGTTTCACTTCAAATGTTATTAATTCTCTTGAAAAAAGTGATTGTGTATGGAGATTATTCATCATTGACGCAAACGGAATATACAATAGATGCTAATGATTATAGAAATATCATAAGGCTTCAGCTAATAGTCACAGAAGTGTTTGATGAAGATTTCAACAAGGAAAAAATCGATATAAATCATTTTATCTATGGTAACTATCATTTGAATTACGACTATAATGTAGCGAATGAATTTGTACGTTCTTATTATATGCTTGAAAAATTATCACGCGATAGAAGCAACTTTGAGATAGATATTCAAGGAGAGTATCGTGACTATTATGGCGATTTTGTAAAGAAATATAAATACACACCTACACAATATCTCTCATTACTATTTTGGGAGCTTTCGGCATATTACCCATTAAAAAACGCTCTAGCTTGCAACAGTATTTGGCGTGATATTGAAACTGTTTATGGTAAAACAGCAATAATTGAAGTAGGAAAAAAAATTATTGAAGATCTGTCACAAAAGCCTGATTATTATAAAGAATGGGCTAAAAATACTGAAGGTGAGATGTGGGACTTCAGCTTATTTAGCGCTTACCCGTTTATTATAGATCACAACGGAGCCTATATTTCCATTAGCGAGCATACATTGAAAAACGCTTTTTTCGAAAAGCTATACTGGAAAATTAGGGATTGTTATTCTGAGAATGATAGCAGGGCCATGTCTTTTTATGGGAGGCTTTTTGAAAAATATGTTCAGGACTTAACTCAAGAAGCTGCTGCTAAAGTTGATACCTTTGATTATATTTCAGAATTTAAATATGGTAAAAACAATAAGAGGTCATCTGATGCATATATACGAAAAGGCGATAAGCTTTTAATTGTTGAAACTAAAGGATATTCAATTCTGCAAAATTCTCTTGCCCAAAATGTTGATATTGAGAAGAACAATGAGAAGCTATTTATTAAGCCGATACTTCAAGCTGACAAGAGATGAAATAGATCAACTTGGTGGCTATTTTGATGACGTTTCAACAGCTTATATTGTATCTGTAACAATGGATAGTGTAAATGCTGTCCCCGCTTATCTTGATACTATTTATGGGGATATTTTTGCAAAGAAAAAATCGAAAAAAACAAAATACTTCTACAATTTTAATATAGAAGAATATGAAATGTTGATGTTTTTAACTGAAAATGGAATCGACTTTTTCGAAGTCTTAGCAAATTACTTTGAATGTGAACGTATACTGCCGTTTAGCGCTTATCTCCACCGAAGCACTGAAGGGAAAATCAAAATGACAGTATTCATGGATTCCATTTACAAAGAAGCCTGTAATAACATGAAATTAATGTATGAATTATAGGATGAAATCAACGTACCCTATAATTCTTCGACTTCACATTATGTTTATTATCTAGAGATAATGAATTGCACATTATATACCAATTTGGCTAATAATGTAAACTTTTACCGGAGAGGATTGTTTCTATAATGGGAAGTCGGGTGTTATCAGCCATTTATATATATACAAGTGAAGTCAATTTTATAAGAAATAAGAATTATCTGGATATTAGATAGGGAAAGACGTGAGAAAATGTTTGAAATTTCAAATCTTAATGATTATGAATTTGAATTAATTTGCAGGGACATTATGGAACGATTACTAGATAAACGGCTGTACACTTTTCCAAGAGGGCGGGACGGTGGAATTGATATTTGCGATTCAGAAAGAAACCCCAAAATAATTATTCAAGCTAAGCATTATAACAAAAGTAAATATTATAATTTGAAACGGGCTTTAGATTCAGAGTTGAATAAAGTTAAGGAGAAATCTCCAGAGCAATATTATATTTGTACAAGTTTAGAATTAACAAAATCTAATAAAGACGAAATAGTTTCTATGTTTTATCCGTATATGACTGATATCAGTTTTGTGATTGATAGCATTGAGATACAAAATTTTCTAGAAGATGAAACAAACAAAGACATTATTCAACGTCACTACAAGTTATGGCTTAGCTCAACAAGTGTTTTAAGTTTAATAAATAATCAAAACGTTTTTATTGATTGTGATGAATTATTATTAGATATAGAAAACCATATAAAACTATTTGTGGAAACTAGATCATATCACGATGCAATTAAACAACTTATCCAGGATGGAATGATCGTTATAACGGGCGCACCGGGAGTTGGGAAAAGTACACTATCAAAAATGCTATTGTTCTATTTTGTCTCGCAAGGATTTGCTGTAAGGTATACGACAGATAATAACATAGGTAACATAAAAAAAACCCTATCTCTAGATCCTATGAGAAAGGAAATTGTTCTTTTAGATGATTTTCTTGGTCAACATTATTTAAAAATTAAGGATAGTCAGCCAACTGAGATCAAATCGTTAATATCCTTCATCAAAAGAAATTCGAATAAAAAAATAATATTAAACAGTAGAATCACCATTCTAAATGAAGCGAAAGAGCAATTTCTGGCGTTTAATGAATTAATGGAGAACCATGAAAAAAGCATATATTTGATTGATTTAGATGATATGACACAGTTAGAAAAAGCAAAAATTCTATATAGCCATATTTATTTTAATGAATTACCTAGAGTATATTTTCTCAATATAAAAGAAGATAAAAACTATTTCAAAATAGTCGCACATAAAAACTATAATCCACGAATTATAGAGTATGTTTTAAAGAAGAGAAACTATGCTTGTATTTCCCCAGATAGTTTCTTTGCATATATTAAAAGCAAACTAGACAATCCTGAAGATGTATGGCGAGATGAATTTCAGAATCGAATTGAGGAAACAGACAGAACTATTCTCTACACAGTTTATTCTTTAACTGATACAGTAATTGAAAAAGATTTATTAGAAAGAAGCTTTGATCTGATTTTACGTAATACTTCGTGTGATTATTCCATTCGTCAATTTAGAGCATCCTATTTGCGGCTTAATGGGTCTCTCTTAAAAGGGGTGGAAGAAAAAGGTTACCTGAAAATTGGAGTCGTTAACCCCTCTGTAAATGACTTCTTAAAGAACGAAATATCGAATAATCCGAATGAACAGCTACAAATAATAAAAAATATAGATTTGATAGAACCAATGATAAAAATCGCTGTTTGTAAAGATGCTGAACAAGAACTTATTGAAAAGGTTTTATCAGGTGAATTATTAAAATTAAAGAACTTGAATTTGTCCCCTTTTTATTATTATATGTTTCTTGTTGATAAATTCGACATATATAATGAATCAATTTCCAAAATGGTAGAATTATCATTTGAAAGAATGTATGAAAATGTTAAGTCATACAAGGAACTTGCTGAATATGGACGTTTAATCACAAGAATACTTTCTAAAGATTTTGTTGATTTTTATAAACTCCATGATGTTTTCAATGATGAAACAAAAATAAGGTTCCTTCTTGAAAAAGTATTATTTTATGAATATCAAAGAGTAACTAATATTATAATTCAAAAAAAGTTAGTTCCCGTATCGTCGTTTGCTTATCAATCAATAAAAGAGATCATGATAGATAAAATGATCTTGCAAGCTCAAGTTAAAGTTGATGAGGAGCTTGGCAATATAGTATCTTCGGTTCTAAATAGAATTGATAAAGATAAAATATATCATTATCGTAAAGAAGGTTATAACCGTCTTTTAGAACAAAGTATTATGGAAGATATAGATACGGCAGTATTTGATATAATTGAAAACAACTTTCTGCCAGAAGTACATGCAGAATTAGATTTAAATGTTGAAGATTTTGATTCAATAGATAATGAATATTTTTTTGATATCGACTCTACAATTAATTCTTTGTTGCATGAAGAAGTTGATGATTACGACCATGACGATCGGCGAATTTACGGGAGATCGGAAGTAATATTAATTCAAGATATTTTTGAACGATAGACTAATTCTTAAGGATAATGTTGTAGTTCTTTCTTCCTGGTAGTGATGACCCATTTTTGAAATAAATAGAGCATTAATCTTGAGAAAGTTCCTTATCTGTAACTAGGTGTTTAGTGATTTTTTAGCTACATGAGTTAAAAAGATTTTGCGTTCTTTGTTACCCTTACTAATTACGGTTAATGCGTCGTTACTCACGTTGTCAATGTTTAGACTTGTCAATTTGTAGGATTGACAGGAGTACGGAATTATCGTCAACCATTGAGAAACTTCTGATTAGGCTAATAATCGGAAGCTGGTCATAAAGTAATATGCCATTTTATTGAATGATTAATAAAATATTTAAAGAACTAAATAATTATGGGGGATGAATCATTAAATGAATAATGTACAACTGCAAATTGTTGATAGGGCTATTTTTCAATTAACAAGTATATTGTCGACTATTGGAATTGTGATCTTAGCAGCACTGTTATTAGCATTTTTACTGCAATACTTATGGAATACGACTATGCCAGATGTATTTAATTTAACAAAGATTGATTACTGGCAAGCTTTCAAACTTTTGCTTATAGGAATAATTCTATTTGGCGGCTTGATCAGATAATTATTGCGCATTAGGGGATGCGGACAAAATCTTGGACTCAAAAAGAGACAGGAGGAAGTCCGTATGT
>JAENZK010000201.1 GCA_016841285.1 Guptibacillus hwajinpoensis
ATCGAAGTGGTCATAACGAGAACGACTCGAAATCGTTTGACCGGTGATGAGCCGGTCCGTGGGTTCGAATCCCACCGTCTCCGCCATCGGCTTCTGAGAGTGACAGCTCTCAGAAGCCTTTTTCTGTGCCTACGTCTGATTGCTCCTCTGATTCATTTTCCGGCCTGGTCAGGAGACTCGACATGCAACTCGCCGGCTCGTCCATCGTGGCGGTGCTCAGATGGGAATAGGTATCCGCCGTGGTAGCGTATGTGGAATGGCCTAGCCACAGCTGGATCAGCTTCATGGGAACACCTGCGGCCACCAGGAGGCTTGCGCAGGTATGACGAAGGTCGTGGAATCGGATTTTTCGCAGTCCGTATTCCGCAAGCAGTTGGCCAAAGTGGCCGGTGACAAAATCCGGGGACAGAATTTTTCCGGTGGGGTCTACACATACGCAGTTCTTCCATTCCCGGCAGTAGGACCTGCCGAAAACACGGCGGTATTCCTCCTGCCGTGCCCTGTGCTTCAGCAGTTCCTCCCGCACCTGCGGAATCAAAGGCAGGGTGCGTTTGCTGGCATCGGTTTTCATCACATCGGTGATGATCACCTGGATTTTGCCCTTGATGCTTTGCTCATAGGCTTTGTGGTCGATGTGAATTTGATTGTTTTCAAAGTCCACGCTGCTCCACTGCATGCCGATGGCCTCGCTGCGGCGCATTCCATACCAAAGGCCTAGTAAGACGGGCATATAGCAGAGCTCGTCTTTGGAACACTCCAACAGCTGCAGAGCCTCGTCCCGGGAATAATAGTAAGCGGTGAACTTGGCCCGCTTGGGCCTGTCCACCTTATCAATGGGGTTTCGGTCGATGTGATCCTTCCTAACAGCATTTTTTAGACAGGCACCGATGATCTGGTAGTAGCGCTGCTGCGTTGAGCTGTTGCAGCCGTCGTCGGCGATGGTATCCAGGAAGTCCTCGATGAGTTGGGGCGTCAGCGAAGCGATGGTCACGCCCAGCGGGTCGAAGAAACGCCGGATTCGGCCTTTGATCATATCGACATAGCCAACGTAGGTTACGGGAGAGATTTTATCCTTCTTGCGTTCCACAAATTTGAGCATATACTCGCTGAGCAGCGTGGAGGTATTGCGCTGCCGATCCTCCATGGTCAGCATCCCGGACAGGCCGCTTTCGTCATACTCCTGCTTGCGTTCCTCCAAGATCTTCAGTGCCCGGCGGTAGTTGTTCTTAACCGGCAATCCGGTGGTGCGGCTGATCACTTTTCGTTTCCCGTTCACATAGGCGTTGATGAGCGTGTGGTAGTAGCCGCCGCGTTCCACCAGGCTGCCGGTGACGGGCTTTTTTACTTTCATTCGTATTCTCCTTTCCTGTTTTTTCGGATTGCCGCTCTTTGCTGTCTGCCGATGAAAGCAGTGTAGCAAAAGGAATATGTATTTGCGAATGTGCCGACCAGCCGCACGATACATTTAGGATACAACATTGACAGAGCATAAACTTTTTGACGCTCTTTAATAATTAATAGGCATATCGCAAGCAAAATATCCGCATTTACATACAAATCAATTGCAGATGCGGATATTTTATGATAAAATATTATGTTATCAAATTTAAGGGGACTGTCATGAAAGCAAGCTATAAAAAGCTTTGGAAGCTTCTTATTGACCGTGACATGAAGAAAAAGGATTTGCGCGACGCTGCACAACTTAGTCCGTCGTCTATGGCAAAGCTTGCAAAGAACGAAAATGTTAGCATGAATGTGCTTGTAAGGGTTTGCACAGCTTTGAACGTTGATATATCGGATATCATGGAAATGTTGCCTGAAGAAAATACAAATTCTGAGCCAGATATTAAATAATAAATTGCATTATAATGGAGTTATAAGGATGAATCATTTTGAGGAAATAAGTACCCTTCAATATATGGGCTCCAAATCCCGCATTATTAACGAAATATGTTCTCCTATTGTGGAGAATAAAAATATAGAAGCAGTTGTTGACCTATTTGCTGGAACTGGCACCGTGGGTTATGCTTTACAACCATGTTTCCCAATAATTAGCAATGATTTAGAATATTACGCTTACGTTCTCAATGAAGGAATTTTAAATGGTTGTGAGCTCTCTGATGATATATTAAAAGAGATAATTACATCAAGTAAAGCTTCTGCGGAAAGGCTTAAAAGTCTTTGTATAGATGCAGTAGTAGAGGAAAAACATTTCTTTAAGAAAGAAGTTTCGAATTCAATAATTGCGGATTATCAAATGTTTTGTAATGATACTCCATCAGTAATATCTCCTCACACAAGCAACAGCATTTTTAAAGAGTTTGCCGCCCTTGTAGCAAAAGTAAAACCTGGTCAGGAAAAACAAAATATTGATATACCTGTTTTGTTTCTAACATATTATGCAAACGCTTACTTTGGTATTAGTCAATGCTGTGAAATTGATGCGCTCCGTGATTGCATTGGTAATATCGATGATTTGCGAATTCAGCGTGTATTGCTTTCTGCGTTGATGTCTGCTATGAGTAACACAGCCTCAACCACTACGCATTTTGCCCAATATTTGAAAATTAATGGAAGTAGTTCATATAAGAATATCGTTGATAAACGGAGTACTTCTATCATCGAATTGTTTACACAGTATATTAATGAATTCAAAAATAAAGGCTTATTAAGTATCAGTGCCCCAAAAGCTGAGTGCAGAAATTTAGACTATCTAGAATTATTACATAGCATTCCTCTTGATGAAACTATTATGGTTTATGCTGATCCCCCATATTTTAAAGAGCATTATTCTCGTTATTATCATATCCTCAATACGCTGTGCAAGTACGATTATCCAACAATAACGGTTAATCCCCAGACCCATGAATTCTCTGTTGGACGATACAGAGAGGAGCGCAACGTTTCAGATTTTGGTAAAAGGAAAACAGCACTTGCAGCTTTCAAAGAAATGATTAAGGTTTGCGCCCAAAGCAAGGCTTGGCTTACAATAAGCTATTCTAGTAATTCTATTGTAAATGTTGAAGATATTCTTGCTGTTTTGAATAAGTATTATGATGTTCAAAGTATCAGCATCCCTTTAAAGCATTCAAAACAAGGAAGAACTTCAACTGCGGATGTAAACGAATTCCTTTTTACAGGCAAACCATTAAATGCAAGAAAGGTTGTTGGGCAAAAACAAGTTTGCGAACTCCTTGATACGCTTTCTATTACACAGCAATTGACGGATAATCCTGCGGGATTTATGCATAATTATATGGCTAGAAAACCTTATAATATTGTTAATGAAATTATCAAACATTTGTGCCCAGAAAAAGGCATAGTATATGATCCAATGATGGGTTCTGGTACAACGCTGATTGAAGCAAGTAAACTTGATAGAAGTTCAATTGGAACAGACATAAATCCTCTTGCCTATAAAATATCTAGCGTTTCCTTGAGATCGTGGGAATTAGAAAAAGTTCGATCAATTTTGGACGATTTCTTTAACAGCGTAGCCGAGCGGTGTGAGGACCTATATAAGTTTGAAGAAAATCACGAAGTCCGAATTATTGAACGTTGCCACTTTGATAAAATAAGCGTTGATCCTCAAATGTTGGAGCCAATATCTTATTGGTATCGGAGCATTGTAAATGGGAAAATGACGGGGCGAAAAAGAACTGATGTTACAGCAGCGTTTATTAAACAATACAGAAAATATGAACAAATACAGTTGCAGAACATTGATGATGCAGCTTTAATTCCTAACTCACGAATTGCAATCGGTCCGAGTGATACTGTGCACATGTATTTTTGTGCACGTAATTTAGTTGCTCTTGATATAATTATTGGAGAACTAAAGAAACGTAAGAACCGTTATGGTTACCCTATACTGGAACTATTGGTTTCATCTGCAATAAACTTAATAAAGTTATCCGATAAAAAGGCATCTAGCCAAATGCCCTACTGGACACCCAAAACGAATGTTACTTCAAGAAATGCCATTTCAATTCTTGAGAAAAAGAAAGCAGCAACCTTGGAAGGGCTTAAGTTCATTAATTTAACATGCCACGCAAAAGTGGTCAAATCATTTGATGAATTAACCAAAGGCACAGGGGTGATAATAAGAGATTGCCCTGCTCAAAGTATATCCTATTCAACATTGCCTCGACAGAGTATAGATCTTGTCTTAACTGATCCTCCATATACTGACCAGGTTCCGTATTTGGAGTATTGCCAACTGTGGAGTCATTTACTTGATTGGGAAAAAGGGTTCGATGAACGATTAAACAAAGAGCTCATTGTATCTGATGCTCCTAGCAGAAATAAAGATATAAATGACTTCAATACTATTCTTGAAAAAATAATTAAACGCACATCTAATTCCATGAAAGATGGTGGCCATTTTGTTATCTTCTATCATAGTTTCGACATTGGCTCATGGAACAATCTTCTTGTGCGAATGGGTAAATACGGATTCGCTTATCAGGGACAAGCGCCAATTGGTGCACCACGCAAATCTTTTAAGACAATAATGTCTCCTAATAGCACCCTTGATGGAAATTATGTTATTGTTTTTAGAAAACGTCAACAGCATCAGCCTGTTTTTGACGGTAGTATAATCGATGCTGAAAAAGCAGCAATAGATTGCGCTCGATCCATAATACACGCAAATACTGATGTAACTTCACAGGCTCTATATGATTGTGGAATGCTAAAAGACGCAGTTGAGAAGGGATACCTTGGCCTGCTGGCAGACAAATATCATACATTCGTCGATGTTGTAGCCTCCTCTTTTAAATACGAAAACGGTTTTTGGAGGGAAAAGTAGTGTATTGGTTATTGGATTATCAAAAACAAGAAGAAGTAAGGCAAAGAATTATCGATCTTCAAACGAATCTTCCTGCATTACATCGACGTAATCAGGAAGAGCAGATTTTCCCCTTTGTTGGAAGAAAGGATCGTGGGATTGCTCGTATTATTATTGAACATCTCACCAAAGAAAATAACCTGATATGCGATCCATTTGGCGGATCTGGTACATTCGCTTACGCCGCGTTAGATACTGGGAGAAGAATTACGGTTAATGAGTGGGAGCCATATGCGTTTAGACTCTCTACTGCTCCTTTTCGCGGAATGCCAGAAGAAGAATTCTATTTGCGTGAAAAAGAGAAATTCATTGAAATGGTTAGGCCCGTAATGGAAACCATTTATAAGACACGTTGTCCTGTTTGCGGCCGTGAATTACTGTTTGATGGTTTATTTTTTGATCGAGTTCCAGAAGAATATTACAATCCAATCCATCATGAACGATTGGGCCCAAATAATGAAAACGTGATTTTTAGGGGCCGTAATTATAAGTGCATTTGTGGTGCAAAGCAAAAATTATTTGATGATTTTGATTATGAAGTCAAAGTCAATGTAGACAAGATTCCTGTTGATTTTCCCAATGCTACGCTTATTGAAAATTCAAGGTTAAACTTCACGGCTCCGGAGTTCACCCAATATGAAAACCTGTTTTCTCATAGGCAGAAAATTGCCTTAGTCGCAATAAGAGATGCCATTTCAAACCTAACGCCCGATGTTAGGCCCTTTTTTGAAGATACTTTTCTATCTATTATTCACCTTGGAAAGTATCATGACTATCGCAGTAAAAGCCAAGATAATCATTGTCCACCTAATAGATTAAAAGAGCCAAATCTTTATCACTGTTTTTTGGAGAAACTTAATGAACGAAAAAACTATCTTGAACATCAGAACTTTAATCTAGACAAAGTAACTGTGTCATGTTTAGACTATCGTGATTATTTACATACCATTGATGCAGAATGTATCGATCTACTTTTTACAGATCCCCCATACGGTGATAGCGCCCAATATTTTGAACACGCGCAAAGAGTATATCCCTTTATGGGTTATAATCTAAATAATGATAATGAACGCCTAAATAAAGAAGTTGTTGTTAGCGATGCGCCAAGTCGGCCTGAAAAAAATAAAGAGAATTTTCTTAAGGATATAGAGACTCTTTTCTCTGAATGTGCACGTGTTATTAAAGTTCATAGTTATATGGTCCTATATTTTAGGCCGAAACAGAGTGATTGGATAAGTGATTTAAATAAACTCAAGGATTTTGCTAGAAAGAATGCCTTTGAGCCACTTATTACAGTTCCACTAAATCATCCCGATCCTTCAATGAGAGTACTAGCTTCAGCGGCATGGACTTTTTCTAAAGACATTTGCTTTGTGTTCCTGAAGCTTGCAGAAAATGAACGGCGTTGGTATGAAGGTGAAATCGATGTTGATGAAATGATATATCAAGCAGCTTTAGCTGCTTCTGAAGGAAGAGGCTTGCCCTTTGTTCTTGAACAATTTAATAGAGAGTTCCGAAATAAAGCGGAAGCAAAAGGATTAATGAAACTTCTCGGACCAGCGTATCAAAACAGAATCATGACCACTCTCAATAGATATTGCACCAAAGAGTATGCTCAATATCATCTGTTGGATTTATCTCCATATAGTCGCTTACATAGTGAAATGAATGCTGAAATACGTTTAAGAGAATTTGCGCCTGTCGTAATAGAAGAGCTTTCTGCTAACGGCAATGGGTTTACTTTCGAAGATTACGTAATTCACCTATCGTCTTATATGGATAATGGTAGCAAGCAGATCATTGATGCACTACATAAAGCTAACCGTTTAATACCAGAGTTGCTTCTTCAATATGCCAGGGAAGATGAAGAACAAGGTAAATTCTTTCCAAAGGAACCACTTGCCAATAATGTAGATCCTCATAAAATTGCTATTAGAACTATTGATCCCGGTGATTTCGAACACCTTATAGCAGATTTTTTCAAGAAGCGGGGGTATATCAAGACCAGGGTTATTGGCAGATCTTGCGATAGAGGGGTTGATATACTCGCAACTAACCCCGAAGGGGAACTTGAGTTAATCCAGTGTAAACGATATAGAGAGGGCAATAACATCGGCTCAACGCCCATTCAAAGAGTGGATAGTTATATGCGTAGTAGAGGTGCAAAAAAAGCCTGGGTTATTACAACGTCTGACTTTACCCCCGAAGGATATGACGAAGCAAGAATTACTGGAGTCATTGCTATCAATGGAGATAATTTAATACGGTCACTGGAGCTATTTTATCCAGGAAAGTATCAGCTCTGAAACAAATGGAGCCCAGCTAGTAACCAAGAAGTGAAACTGTTTCAGCCGTCGCCGACTACAGCGTCAAGGAAGTCCTTGATCGTGTTCCCCTTTTTTCTTCTTTGGATTGCTGCTCTTTGCTGTCTGCCGATAAAAGCAGTGTAGCAAAGAAAATATGGCTTTGCGAATGTGCCGATCAGCCGCACGGTACATTTTTTTAGGGATCAGGCTACCTGGCCGATAATAAATTCGATCAGCCGAAGTTTGGCAATCTTATATTGCCCGGCGAGCTTTATGCCAAAGAGTTCCCCTCGGTCGACCATCTTGTAGACCTGATGGCGGTCGATGCCCAGAATCTTCGCGGCCTGCTCCGCGGTGAGAAGATCGGGGTATTCCGTCAGCATGAGGCGGTACGCTTCCTCTGTGTTTGTCATTGGCATGGCCTCCTTTCTGTAAATTCTGCTTGAATAGGCGGTCCCACGTTTTGGAACCGCATGATCATTTGCCGCTCTTCCCGCATCCCGTTCCTGGCTATGGCTCTCATAGCCGTATTTCCAGCCTTGGCACGCTCGCTTTTAAGAGGTCATAGCATACTTCCCCGGCCCGGTATCCAATCCGGACGGTCATTTAGTTGTTAAGGTACAGCCGTTTTCTATCCCCTTTCACTAACTATCCCGTTTTGAACAGCGCATTTTGCGCAGTTTTGCAAAAACATTTACAAAATATTCACAATTGGGACTGGATATATCGGATTTCTATCCACCCCTTCACTACTATCCCGAACGGAACAAGGTATTTTGCGCAAGATAACCCAAAATTCTTAAAAAGTCTGCAATTGATCTCCAGGAAAAAATTGTAGCAAAAAAAGCAGAGGACTATCAAAAAAGATAGTCCTCTGACTTTTAATTGAATATTGTTATGAAAATTGCTATAATTTGGTTGATTGGTTGAGTTGTGGGGGATGGCGAATGTCAAAAAGAAAGATACGGGTTATAGCTAAAGCGAAATCCGATACGCCTAGTGATAACGTTAAAATGAAACATGCTATCGTAGAGGCTTATTTTGAAATACAGGATATAAAAACGAAAAACAAGAAGCAGGAAAAGCAAAAATGGCAGGAACAAATATTTGGTACAGAGAAGCCTCAGCCTAAAAGTAAGATCCTCTGCAAACTGGTAAACGCATGGTCAGACCTAAAAGCTTTCTTCAAGCTGTTGTTTATTAAGCAAGAAGATGTTTTGGAGGGATTAGGTACAGTAAGTTTACTAAAGCTTATTCTTTTGCCTATATTTTTTATTCTACGATGTGGATTATATGTTTTTTCGGGCTACGCACTTTATTTTACATTTGCGAACAAAGCGGTTTGGGGTATAGCAATAGCATTTTTTGCTTTTATATTTGCAAGGATTTTTAGGATCGTATCACTGGAAATTGATAATATGAAAGACCGAGAATACCTGATTTCAATTTTTTCATGCGTAATGTCATTTGGTG
>JAENZK010000202.1 GCA_016841285.1 Guptibacillus hwajinpoensis
TGAGAACTAATTAACGCTTTACCTTCTACTTCTCGAATAATACATCTTAATTTATCACTACTAATGTTAATAATTAGTGGAACATTACCAGATGAAAAAGATGAAATCTCAATAAACTTTTTTGTATTAGAATAACCTAACAAAGAACCAGTAAACTCAATAAAGCCTTTTCTTTTACTTTGAATGATTAATTTGTCTAATTTTAGAGAATTAAGAAAAAAGTCATTTTCATCTGATAAATATGCCAGGTGGTCTAGAAAATGTATTGCATTACAACCGATACCTAAATTTGTTGCACTAACTTCATAATTAATATATGTTGCACCACTTAGCATTTCTTTTAACTCTTTATAAAATGGCCACATTCTACGTGGGCAATTAACAAATGCCTTAACTTCATGTTTATGTAACAAAGTGTCAATATCCTGATAATCTTGAAGAGATTGGAACATAAACTTTTCTATAATTAGATACTTAACAACACGATTTTTAAGTAGATGGCTAATTACTTGTTTTCTAATATCTGAATTTGTTGCAATAATGGCTGCATCTATAGTATTTGGAACCCCTTCTATTGATGTAGCATAGTTTACAAAAGCAGTATTATTACTATTTTGAGCAACCTGTTCATATCGTTGTTTTGCTATATTTAATGCTTCTTCAGATGGATCTATAACGAATATTGAACTAGGGCGATCAACTTTTGACAAAGCCTGTAAATGCCGACTTCCCAACTGTCCAGAACCAATTATAACTATGTTAATCAAAAAAACACCTCTTATAAGAAATTTTCTTGAAAATCTTTATTTGCTTTCTCATAATCCACCATTTGTCCAATATCCATCCAATATTCGTGAATTGGAAAACTTGCAATAGAGCAATTATCTTTCAGTATACCTTCAATTAATTGATTCATATCATAAAATTGACCTTGCGGTATATATTCTAAAATGGAAGGATCCATGCAATACATCCCTGCATTAATAAAGAAATCAACCTGTGGTTTTTCTTTAATTTGTGTGACTCTTTGATTTGACATTTCGATAACACCGTAAGGTATTTGCATAGAATGATTTGTAGTTGCAATGGTCATTGTTACGCTCTCATTCATATGGAAATCCAAGAAATTCCTATAGTTTAATTTTGTTAATAAATCCCCATTAACAACAATAAAAGGTTCTTTTAAAAAGCCTTCGGCTAAACGAATAGAACCAGCAGTCCCCATCCTTTGCGTTTCTTCAATGTAATGCAAGTTAACTCCAAACTTACTCCCATCCTGAAAATAATTTTGAATAATTTCTTTTTGATAATTAACAGACAAAAGGAGGTTGCGAAAACCATATTTCTTAAATTGAAGAATAAGTGTTTCTAGTAGAGGTTTTCCTCCAATGTCTAACATCGGTTTTGGAGTAGAATTAGTTAGCGGTCTCAACCTTGTTCCTAATCCACCAGCCATGATTAATACTGGAGTATTCATCTCGCTACTTTGTTTTCCAATTTCACTTAAAAAATAAATATCTACAATTTCTCGCTTTTCATTTAAAACAGGCAATTGTTTAATATAATCTCGTGACATACGTAAAAAAACACTATCCCGGTCCTCATCAATCCATGCGTAACGAAAGTTATAATTAATAGCGTTTGTAGCACTCTCTTCTAGACTTATACCTTTTACTATTGCCTTTCGAATATAGCTATCAGTAACAATCCCAACTAACTTTTTACCCTCACAAACGATAGCTATCTCTTTACCTGCTTCATCAATTTTTTGAAATGCCTCTTTCATAGTTGCATTCTCATGAAGGACAAATGAAGAAAGTGACCATTTGTTCTCTTTTAACATTGGATAAACCTCACAATCTAATTACCATAATTTTTATTAAAGTATAACTCAGCAATACTCCAATCCATTGGATGATCAATATCAATAGATTTTTCTCCCGACATGAGATAAGGAAAAATATTTGGTACATGATTAAAAGATTTATACTTTTCCCACGATACTTTCTTTGTAATGTATATTGCACCGTTTATTCGATATATTGGTGGGAAATCTTGTCTTCTTGTTAATTTATATGGATTATCGGCATATGGATGTAACATCCCTGCTTCTGTTACACCATACATAATATAAGGATGTTCTCTTACTTCTGTTACACTAATAACTGAATCACAATCTTGCTTTAGCATAATATTCATTGCATTTTCTATATCATTACTATCTCTAAACGGTGATGTAGGTTGCAATAACATAATGTACATTGGGCTATATTTTTCGGTTTCCTCTAACCTACTTATAACATACTCAACAACAGCCAACGATGTTGTATCATCTTGTGCCAGATGTACTGGTCGCATAAATGGAATTTCAGCTCCTGCTTTTTGGGCTACATCTGCTATCTCTTCATCTTCTGTTGTAACCATAACCCGAGAATTAATGTTTGCTTGTAAAGCAGCTTCGATAGTATGTACAATAAGAGGCTTTCCTCCTATTGCTCTAACATTTTTTCTTGGCACCCCTTTAGACCCACCGCGTGCTGGAATGATTATTAAAGTCTCATTTTGCATTTATTTTACTCCAATTTTATCAACTTTTATCTTTGAACTACATAAATAAGTACAGTTTTTACAAATATCAATTTCATTATAACGGCCATTTGCATGAGCTTCTCTTAGTTTTGTTTCTCTAAGGCCATGCCACATTTCTGAAATAGTTTGTTCATATGCATTACCCAATATATATTCATTTTTGTTATCTGCACAACATGGAAATGTTACCCCATCTTGTCTAACAAAAATACGTTGCCATGGTTGATCGCATCGCAATGTTGGATCATAATCGAATATATGTTCTACCGTCTCATCTCTCAATGATGCAAATCCTATTGCATCAACTTTATCTTCCCAAAGTTCAATATATTTTATTAAATCTACCTCTGTTTCTTCCGGAAAAACAACTTTAGAAACTCTAACTTGAACATGTTTAAATCGATCATCACTATTTTTTATATCACAAAATCTCTTTACATTATTTAAAACATCATTGTAATCAGCACCCACTCTACATTCTTCATAACGGTCTTTATAGGCTGAGTCAAAAGAAATAAATAAACTATCTAATCCTGCTTCTAATAAATTAAGACCCATTTCTTCCGTCAATAAGACACCATTAGAATTAAACATAACCTCAACGATACCTTGTTCTTTTGTAAAACGTATAATCTCTATAATATCAGGATGCATCAATGGCTCCCCAAGATAATTAAGTTTTACAGAGGATAGACCTCTTGATGCTCCTTCCTTAATCAACTTTTTATACAGTGATAATTCAATATGATTTACCGAAGGAAATGTTCTATTTTTTATTTGAATTGTCCGTGGGCAAAATGGACAAGCTAAATTACAAAAGCTAGTAACTTCTATATCTAAATGTGTTGGAAAGTCAGAAACAATCATATTTTTCGGAAGTTCAGACCAATTTTCTCGATATTGTTGGTATTTTTTCGAACGATGCTTCTTCCATTCATCTCTAACAATGTATTCACCATAGGATTTATTAATAAACTCATTAACTTTGTTTATAGATACATTTGACATATAATATTCCTCCTAGTAATTAACAATTAATTTTAGGCATGTGTTCTAACAATTATCTTAATCTATTATTAAAAACTAAATATTTTTTTCTAACATTATTGCTCGTAAATCATTATATACTTTAAGAAACAACACTATTTAATTTCAAATGTAACTATTTCATCACTTCCTTAGCGGGATTTCCGTATACAACTTTATTGTCTATTACATCTCTAATTACCAAAGAACCTGCACCAATTAGTACTTTCTTTCCAATTTTAATACTTTGGATAATGGTCGCACCTGTACCAATATGAGTTCCTTTTCCAACAATAACTCCACCAGATAAAGTTGTACCTGGAGAAATGTGACAATGTTTTCCTATGCAACAATCATGATCAATTGATGATGAGGTATTTACAATTGTATTATCGTCAATTTTTGCAAATGGTTGAATAACAGTTCCTGCCAAAATTTGTACCCCTTCACCTAACTTTACCGTAGAAGAGATGATAGCCGTTGGATGAATAACAGCTGAAAAAAAATAGCCTTGAGATTTAAACTCGTTAAAAAGCTTTTCTCGAAGACTCGTATTGGAAACAGAACCAATGGCATTAACTAATTCTATTTCTGTAGGATGGTAATTAAGGATAGCTTTATCAGGGCCGACATAAAAAAGGTTATATGAATTTTTTTCTTCAACAGGAGCTGTAAAACCGATTATTTTTCTATTACCGAGTAGTAGAATATCAGTTAAAACTTTTGCATGACCACCGTTTCCAATAATAATTACTGGCTTAATACTCATCCCTGAATTACCTCATCTTCTTCGTAATCTTTTTCCGCTATTTTTCCAATATAGTCCCAATAATAATATGGTTCTACACCTGTTCCAGGCCGCTTAATGGCTAGGTTTTCTATAGAAAACACTTCACCTTTCTTTATCAATCTAGCTGCTACTATACTTTTTCTTGCAATAGGTTTATTTTTTATTTCTGATTGCGTTGGCCCTTTTATTTTTTCTCCTAATGCTTTTTCAATTATTCTTATTGAACGAACCATTTCCATTAATTCATTGGGATTTAACGATGCCTTATGATCAGGTCCTACCATTGATTTATCTAAAGTAAAATGTTTTTCAATAATTGTAGCACCTTTTGCAACTGCAGCTACCGGGACTAAAATGCCTTTTGAATGATCTGAAAGACCAACATCAAGTTGGAATTCCTCTTTTATTGACTCCATAGCATTTAAATTAATTTCTTCAAAAGGTGTTGGATATTCTGTTGTGCAATGCAGAATTCTTACTTTTTCTTTTAAAAGCTCTTTTGCCTCATCAGTTTCATAAAAATCTGTCACCTTATTAAAAGATAAATCTATATTATTCGCTAAACCAAAAGCTAAAAAAGCAAGTGAATGATGGATTTCCATTGTAGTGGCCATACCAGTTGACATTATCATGTCTACTCCACTTGAAGCTATTTTATATAAATAGGGAGCATTGGTTATTTCTCCAGAAGGAATCTTTATTAAATTTATACCAAGCTCTTTAATTAAAAAATCTACACTATCTAAATCGAAGGGTGTAGACAAGAACCTAATATTATTTTCATCACAGTATCTCTTTAACTTTTTAAAGTTTTCATAACTTAACTCTAGGTTTTTCAACATTTCAAATTGGCTAGAAACTTTTCCTATATTTTTTTCTTGATATTGAGCTTGCATAGCATTTTTTGTTACTAAATTTTCAGTTTTATATGTTTGAAACTTCACCGCATCAACACCGGATTCCACGGCAGCATCAACTAATTGAAAAGCTAAATCTAAAGAACCGTTATGATTTACTCCTGCTTCGGCGATGATAAAAGTTTTTGTCATATTATCTCTCCATCATAGAACTCTTTCATTAGTGAATTGATGACCTTTTCCTTTATTATAGTTTTAATTTTTTTTGAAGTATTCCCATCTCCAAAAAGCTTATAACTATCATCTTGTTTAAAAGTATAATTTAATGCTAGATTAATCATACTTATTATTTCCTTTACACTTGGTTGAGCATCAAAAACTGATTGCGGTCTAACTCTACCTTTTTGGCGATTTCCTATATTCACTGTTGGAGTATTTAAATATGGAGCTTCTAATAACCCACTTGATGAATTGCCAATAACGACATTTGCATAGCTAATTAAACTTAAATATCTTAATTGTCCAAGCGAATCAAATAACTTCCTTTTCATTGGACTTAAATTAACAAACTCACTTATCAGTTTATTTATTTCCCTTCCATTATTATCTGCATTCGCTTTTGTAAAAATCATTGTAGCTTTTCCAAAGTATTCAAGTGCTTCTAATAATTCTACTACACCTTCTATCGGATTTTCACTTAATGTTGTTGGATGTTGGGTTATTAAAAATACTGGGTCAACAAGAGAAACATTCAACTCCTTCTCAAGATCTATTTTAGAAAGAAGTTTTAATTTTAAAATATTATCTATTCCTGGAGCACCTACATTGAATACTCGACTAGGATGTTCTCCTAACCTAATCACTCTCTTACGGTGCTCATCTGTAGTTACAAAATGCAAGTAACTCATTTTAGTAATTGCATGTCTAATAGAATCATCATAAGCACCATAGGTGACTTCTCCTCCATGAATGTGAGCAATAGGAATATTTAAAATAAGAGCTGTTTGCGCGGCAGATAGAGCCTCAAATCGATCACCTAAAATAACTATCAGATCAGGATTCAAACGTAAAAGTGAACTTGAAAAACCCATTGTACCAATACCAATGGATTTTGCAACAGCAGAGGGCGTATCACCTGATAATAACATTTCAACTTTATCGTTAATAACAAACCCATCGTCTTCAATTTGCATATAAGTATTTCCAAATTCCGGTGATAAATGCATGCCGGTCGCAATAATTTGCAATTCTAATTCCGGATCTTCCTGAATCTCCTTCAAAAGCCAATACAGTAAGCCATACTCAGCTCTTGTGCCCGTAATTACGCATATTTTCCTTTTCATAAATCACTCTCCTAAATAAGGACTACTTGGGATGTTTACAATTTGAAATTGGAGTTTTTCTGTTTCTATTAAATCTGCTCTTGGATAATTTTTAAAAGGTTGCAATTTATGTAATGGAGTCCATATTGGGCGAGCCATTACACCCTTATCGTTTAAAACATTAAGTACATCATCAATATCATATTGGTTATCTTCAATAATTAATGTCTGTAACCAGTAATTGCTTTTAGCAAAGGAAGTTTCAAAAAATAGTTTGACACCATCATAATCCTTTATTACTTCAAAATATTTTAAAGCTAATTTGCGTTTTTTCTCTAAAAAGCAATCAATGTTATCTAGTTGAGCACATCCTAAAGCTGCATTAATATTAGGCATACGATAATTATATCCTATTTCATCATGCTCATATTTCCATCTATGCGGTACTTTTGCAGTGGTTGTAAGGTGCTTTGCATAGTCTGCTAACTTTTCATCATTCGTGAGAACAGCTCCTCCACCACCCGTTGTAATAATTTTATTCCCATTAAAACTCATCGCAGACGCTTTTCCATAATTCCCCGTATGAACACCTTTATAATAGGAGCCTAAGGATTCCGCTGCATCTTCAACAACAACTATGTTATATCTATTGCATATTTCTAATAATCGATCAATATCTACTGGATGGCCAAAGGTATGCATAGGCACTACTGCCTTAATGATTCTTCCTGTGTATTTGTTAATACATTCATTATTTTTAAGTACCACAATATCTTTTAAATAAGCTTCTAATTTTATCGGATCAAGTCCTAATGTAATTCTTGAAACGTCTACAAAATGGGGAATTGCTCCACAATATGTTACTGCATTTCCAGTCGCCACAAATGTTAATGAAGGAATTAACACTTCATCATTCGGTTGAACACCAGCTATTTTAAGTGAAATATGTAATGCTGCTGTTCCATTAACTACTGCTATCGCTCTTTTAACGCCTATATATTCAGCTAACTTACGTTCAAAATCATCGACATATTTCCCAACTGAAGAAACCCATCCGGTGTTAATACAATCTGATACATAATTTATTTCATTTCCAACAAATGTAGGCTCATGTAGTGGTAAAAAATCTTTTTCAGGACATAATTTTTTTATTTTATTAGCTATTTCTATCCATACGTCGTTCATAAATTATAAACATCTGCCTTATATTTAGATAAATTTCGTTTATCCATAAACCACTCAGAAGTTTCTTTTAACCCTTTCTTAAACCCCTCTTTTCCTCCATAAGCAGGTTCCCAATTCAGGAGCTGTTTTGCCTTTTGATTATCTGCCCATAGGCGTTCCACTTCACTCTTTTCTGGACGTATACGAATTTCATCAGTTTCAATTTCAATCTCAACCCCCATTACTTGAGCAATGAGATTTGCTGTTTCTCTAATTGAAACTTCATAATTGCTTCCGATATTAATAACTTCACCGACTGAATTTTCACTATTCATTACTGAAATAAAACCTTTCACTGTATCTTTAACATAATTAAAGTCCCGTGTTGGACTTAAAGCACCAAGCTTTATTTTTTTCTTTCCAGAAGCAAGCTGTGTAATTATAGTTGGAATTACTGCACGAGCTGATTGACGTGGACCATATGTATTGAATGGTCGAATAATTGAAACAGGAGTGTTAAATGACCGGTAAAACGCTAAAGCCATTTGATCTGCGCCTATTTTTGAAGCTGAATATGGTGATTGTCCCTGTAATGGGTGTTCCTCATTAATTGGAACATATTGAGCAGTTCCATATACTTCACTTGTTGAGGTGTGAACTATTTTTGAAACTCCCAGCTCCCTAGCAGCTTGTAGGATATTAAGTGTTCCTTTTATGTTAGTATCTACATAAGTATCCGGTGAGTGATATGAATATGGAATAGCAATTAGAGAAGCTAAATGAAGGACGATATCACAACCCTTCATTGCCTGTTTAACACCATATGGATCACGAATATCGCCTGAAAACACGTCAATATTTTCT
>JAENZK010000203.1 GCA_016841285.1 Guptibacillus hwajinpoensis
ATTATAATCTTGAAGATGCACATAATAATACAAAACCTTTGCAAAATGTACCAACGATTACATTGTCAACGAGTTTTAGCTGTTTTAAATTTCACCTTTGGGATGAACAAGAGAAAAGATTCGTCACTTTTAACCATCTAAAGAATTTGCCAAAAACAAAAATGAGTCAGTTTTCTGTTCAATCTAAATAATTAAGAAATGTCCTCTCCTACTTACTTCATAAAGATATTTGTAAGTAGCTGGGGACTTTTGTGTTAGGATATAAACAAGATTGAATATTATTAAAATAAAGAGGTTTGTATATGTTTAAGAGGTATTTAACCTTTCACAAAAATCACGGGATGTCTCCGTACATATGGACGATTCTATATGTCTTGCCGTTTTATTATATTTTTCAATTAGAATCGACTACTGAAATTGTTGCTGGTATATTACTGACGGTCTTTTTCTTCGCCATCTATCAAGTTGCCTTTTACTCAAAAGGATGGCTTGTTTATATTTGGACGATCATTTTAATTGGAATTTCAGCAGTAACAACCAGTTTTTTCAGCTATATCTACTTTGCTTTCTTCTTAGTGCATTATATTGGAAATATAAAAAAGCAATCAACGTTCCTAACCCTATACATTGTTCATTTAATTAGCACTACCGCTTCCATTTATTTTAGTATTATGCAACATGGAACTCTTGTTCTTAAGCAACTACCGTTTATCATCATTGTGTGGATTAGTGTCATTCTTCTTCCCTTTAATATTCATAATAGAAATCAGAGAGGTCAGCTGGAAGAGAAACTCCACGATGCAAATAAAAGAATAGCAGAGCTAAGTAAAATAGAGGAACGGCAAAGAATCGCCCGTGACCTTCATGATACACTCGGTCAGAAGCTCTCGTTAATTGGCTTAAAAAGTGACCTTGCTCGAAAGTTAATCAACAAAAATCCTGAGCAGGCTCGAAAAGAGCTAAAGGATGTCCAGCAGACTGCAAGGACTGCTTTAAATGAAGTCCGTAAATTAGTTTCCTCCATGAGAGTGGTTAGTTTAAAAGATGAGATTGTGTTGGTTACACAAATTTTAAATGCCGCTAAAATTGACTTTGAAGGTGTCAACGATTTTAAACTGACAAATGCGAATTTATTGACCGAAAATATTTTGGGTATGTGTTTAAAAGAAGCGGTAACGAATATTGTTAAACATAGTGGTGCCTCCCTATGCTGCATTTCGATTGACCAAACATGGAAAGAAATCATAATGACGGTTAAAGATAATGGCACTTTTAAAGAGCCTCGCGAAGCAGATCTGAAAGGATCTGGGTTAGCCGGAATGAAGGAACGTCTGGAATTTGTAAACGGAAGCCTAGAAATTTCGAAAGACAAGGGAACAACTTTAATTATTCGTGTCCCTAATGATGTAAAACAGGAAGATTAGGAGAGTTGAAGATGATAAATATTGTAATTGCAGAGGATCAGCAGCTATTACTTGGAGCATTTGGATCTTTACTCGAGCTTGAGGACGATATGCATGTCGTCGGAAAAGCTTCAAATGGTGATGAGGCAATAGAACTTGTTCGTAAATTCCAACCAGATGTTTGTATTATGGATATTGAAATGCCTGGAAAAACAGGACTGGATGCTGCTGAAGAACTTAAGGACTGCGACTGTAAAATTATTATTTTAACTACCTTTGCCCGAACAGGTTATTTCCAACGAGCCTTAAAAGCGGGTGTAAATGGTTATTTATTGAAGGATAGCCCAAGTGAGGAATTGGCAAACTCAATCCGCACCGTTGTCGCAGGTAAACGGATTTACGCACCTGAGTTAATCGAAGTTGCTTATGGTGAAGGAAACCCGCTAACCGATCGTGAAATTGAAGTCTTGGGCCTAGTGGCTGACGGAAAAAACACAAAGGAAATTGCCGATGAATTAAGCATTAAAGCAGGAACTGTCCGCAATTATATCTCAACGATTCTTGATAAACTTGAGGTGAAAAATCGAATAGAAGCAATTAAGCAATCTAGGGAAAAGGGCTGGTTTAAATAGGCTGCTTTTCCCTTTCTTTGTAATCGGCTCGTTTTCCTCACCAAATAGGACTACGACACCGTTTCATGTACTTAAGCTGCGATCTTTTCCCCAAAAAATGAAATCCGAGAAACTCTGGGACTTTCGGCTCGTTTATGGTAATTCCACATTCAGCTTTATTGCTTTTACAACTCCGTTTTCCACTTCAAATGTCATTTGTTTATATTCTTCTTTATCGCTTATGAGATAGGCTGCATTATTTGAATCTGTTCTACCGTCCAATACCATTTCAATATTTTGATAGGCATCTTTCAAATCAGATAAACTTGATCCGACTGTAATGCCCTTTAATGTTTTTAAATTAGAATTCTGCAAATCAATACTCATGATCCAAAATTGTTTGCCATTATCTTTAGGTGAAAACAAGGTAATCGTAAGGCCATCATATTCTAAAGTTTTCAAATACGATCCTGAAAATGTGTCAGCCCCCTCGCCCAAAACATCCAACTTTTCCGTTTTAGGTTGACCAAACACTTCGGATAAATCAACTTCAGTATCCCAGCTTTTTAGTGAAATAGTATGGTCCCCTATAACTAATGTATAATCATCCTTGACGATGGGTGTATTCTGAAACTGATGCTGCGTTTCATCGGTCTCCTCTATTTGCTGTTGATCTCCTTTTGTCTGATCCATTACGTTCGAACAGCCAAATAATATAGTACTTAAGATTAATAGCATTGTAATTGCCATTGGAGTTTTCATACTTTTCCCGCCTTTGCTCCATTTACTAAACTGACGGAAAACATCACTATATGGTTACACTAATTTTTGCAAATAGGCCTCTATATTTTTCGCTGTTAACGGTTTACTAAAATAGTAACCTTGTCCTATATTACAGTTGCATTTTTTCAAAAAGTTCAATTGCACTTTCGGTTCAATTAAGTCCATATCCAAATGAAAAACTCCTTATAAAATAAATAAGGAGTTCCAAGCGCCCTTTTTAGGTAATATTAGATTTTAAATTTACTAATGTGATTCTGTAATTCCTCCGCCATTTTCGATAACATTTTTGCGGAAGAACTTATCTCTTCTATTGATGCCAATTGTTCTTCTGCAGATGTAGTTGCCACCTCAGATAGGGAAGCTGCTTCTTCACCAACCTCATTGATCAATTGAATAGACTGAACAATTTGTTCCGTTCCAGTAGCGATTTGCTGAACTGCACCGGAAACTTCCTGAATCTGATGGGTAACATCATTTACGGAATGTTCAATTTGGGTAAATGATGTACCCGCCGTATTGACCACGTCGATACCTGAATGCACTTCTTTACCAACAACATCCATTGACTGAACTACTTTGTTTGTTTCCTCTCGAATATTAATTATTAATTGTGATATTTCCTTAGAGGAATGTCCAGATTGCTCTGCCAGCTTACGAACCTCTTCAGCAACTACTGCAAATCCACGACCTTGGTCGCCCGCTCTCGCTGCTTCAATCGCTGCATTTAATGCCAATAAATTTGTTTGTTCTGCAATTCCGGTTATAACTTCAATGATTTGCTCTATTTCTTTCGAACGTTCACCTAAACCTTTTACCATTTCTGAAAGGTCATTAAAGGTTTCGTTGACCATATTCATTTGTTTAACAGCACTTTTTATTGATTGACTGCCTTCTGCTGCTTTTTCAGAAGCATCCATTGCTCTCGTCGAAACATGATTTGCGCTAGTAGCGATGTGTTGTACCCCGGTAGACAACTGATGAATGGTGTGAGATGTCTCGTCTACACTAGCAACTTGTTTATCTACACCCATTGCAACTTCATTCATAGCTTCAGTCACTTGTTTAATCGCTTCACTTGATTGTATTGAACCAACCTTTAATTGGGTCGCGGCAGATGATACTTGTTCCGCATTTTTACTTACTTGGCTTATTAGAGCTCGAAGATTTTTTGCCATCATGTTTAGAGTTTCCGCTAAATCACCAATTTCATCTTTACTATTAACCTTTGTATCTTCACCTGATAAATCGCCTGTTGCGATTTTCTGTGCATAATTAATAAGAGAAGTGATTGGTCTTGTTTTTCTTCGAATTAACCAAATGGTGAAGACTCCCGCAATCAGCATTGGCAATATCCCGAGAATAAAACTATCCTTAAGACCATCCATTGTTCGTTCCTTAACTATTTCTGCATTAAAATCTATCGCATTTAAAGCAATAACTTCTTTATTCGGATCATGATCTTTATAGATTGGAGCATAGCCGGTAATTCTTTTCATACCACCAAATTCATAAATCTTAGAGTACTGTGGATGATTTGTTTCTTTAATCGTCTTTAAAGCTTCCTCATCAATGAAAAACTGATCCCCAGCTTTAAAGCCCTGTTTTTTAATATTCGAGTCTGCAGCAATTATTGTACCATCTAGACTTAATACATATTGAGCTTCAAAAATTCGTTTGTGGTCAGTTGTCCAATCTAGTTTATTCTCTAAATCTATTTGAATTTCTTTGTTACCTTTAAGTATTTCCATAATATCACTCGGATTTATTAAACCAGTTGTAATGTTGGCACAGCCTACCGCTTCAATCCCAGCTGCTTCATATGTATTTTTATAACTAACATAATAATTTGATAAAGATGTGATAGCAATTGAAACCAAAATCACACAAATAATGATAACCCCTAGTTGCCATGTCAAACTTTTCTTCATTATATCCCCCGCACTCTTTTTTATTGAATTTTATAATTATTATAATAATAAGTATAGCAAGATTATTAACGTATTTATAAGTAAAAGTTACAATTTTGTTAACAAAAAAACATCTACATAAATATGTAGATGCTCAGCCTATTTCAAACTGCGATTCAAAAACGCTTTTGTTCGTTCATGTTTAGGATTTTCAAATAGTTCTGTTGGATGGGCAGATTCAACGATTTCACCATTATCCATGAAAACAACACGGTTTGCTACCTCTTTTGCAAATCCCATTTCATGCGTTACAACGATCATGGTCATATGCTCTTTTGCAAGATCCTTCATTACTTGAAGAACTTCGCCTGTTAATTCTGGGTCTAATGCGGAGGTTGGCTCGTCAAATAATAAGATATCAGGATCCATCATTAGCGCCCTAGCAATCGCTACCCTTTGTTTTTGACCTCCGGAAAGCCGTGCCGGATAGGCCTTAGCCCAATTGGTAAGACCAATTTTCTCTAAGAGCTCCCTACTTCTCTTTTGAATGTCTTGAACGGACTCTTTATTTAACAAACGAGGAGCCATTTCTAAATTTTCAATAACAGTCAAGTGTGGGAATAGGTTAAAATGTTGAAAGACCATTCCCATTTTAGCTGAAATTCTTTTTTGTTCCTGGGGGCTTGAATATTGACCGTCTTTTACTAAGTAGTCCCCATCTACACAAATACTTCCGCCATTTATTTCTTCAAGATGTACAAGACTACGGAGCATTGTACTTTTTCCGGAACCGGAAGGTCCAATTACAGCTACCACATCATTTTTATTTACATCAAACGTGATTTGTTTTAGTACTTCTAAAGTGCCATACGACTTTTTGAGGTTGGATACTTCAATGATTGCCATTTCTGCCACCTCTCCCTATTCAAACTTAAACCTTTGTTCCAGCCATTTAAAGAGCAATGTTAATAGTAGTGTCATAATTAAGTAAATAATACCGGCTACGAAAAATGGTACGATTGTGAAGTCACGGTTAACTGCCGTTTGGGCAAAGTGCAATAGTTCTGGTACCGCAACCGCGTATAAAAGCGCTGTATCCTTAACAAGTGTTACTGATTCGTTTGCTACAGCCGGAAGAGCAATCCGGAACATTTGCGGCATAATAATCCGAGTTGTGGTTTGCCATTTATTCAATCCAAGAACTTGGGCCGCTTCATATTGACCTTTATCAATAGCAAGTAGACCACCGCGGAATATTTCTGCAAAATAGGCAGCATAGTTCAGTACAAAACCTAAACATGCAGCAACGAACCGGTCTAATACTAAATATTCACCAATGACAGGCAGCATTGGCAGACCGAAAGTAATCAGTAAAAGTTGCAGTAGAAGCGGTGTTCCGCGCATAACATAAATATAGGCATGTGCCAGCCATGACACCGGCTTGAATCTGCTTTTTACAGCTAATGTTAAGCCAAACCCAAGCGGGATTGAAGCAACAATAGCAATAACAAACAACAAGACTGTCATTTGCGCCCCTTCGAGCATTGGCTTCAATATAGTAATTAAATAATCTAAAGACATATAAGGATTCCTCCTAATTAAAAACAAAGGAGCAGCCCGAAAAATATGTCAGGCACCACATACCACTATGCAGATGCCTTGGTATGTATAAATACCAGACACTTTCGAAACTGCCCCTTTTACCATTTATTTATAAGGTTGAATTACTTTAATACTTTATCTTCGCCAAACCATTTTGTTGAAATTTCAGCTGATGTACCATCTTCATTCATTTCATCAAGTGCATTTTGAAGTTTTTCTAATAGCTCTTCATTACCTTTTTTCACACCAATTCCGTATTCCTCTGGTGCAAGTGATTCTTCAAGAATCTTAAATGTATCCTTTTGTTCTGTCATGTAATAGTTAATTACAATTTCATCAATTACAACCGCATCAAGACGGCCGCTACTTAGGTCATTTAATGCTAAAACATTATCAGGAAATTCTGTAATTGTTTTAATTTTAGATGCAATTGGATTTGCATTTAATGCGTCAGATGCAGATGAAAGTGATTGAAGTCCAACTACTTTGCCTTCAAGGTCATTTAAAGTTGTAATATCTGAATCCGCTAATGTAACAACAACCTGTGCATTTGCTAAGTAAGGCTTTGTGAATAGAACTTTTTCTTTACGCTCATCAGTAATAGTGTATCCGTTCCAAATCAAGTCGATACGTCCACTGCTAAGCTCTGACTCTTTAGTTTTCCAATCAATTGGTTGGAATTGTGCTTCAAGTCCCATTTTTTCTGCTGCTGCTTTTGCCATGTCAATGTCAAAACCAACGATTTCATTATTTTCATCACGGAATCCCATTGGTGCAAATTTATCATCGATACCAATTACCAATGGTTTTGCTTCTTGCTCAGAAGTGCCCTGTGTTTGAGTGCCCTCTTTCTCTTCTGTCTTAGAACCTGAATTAGAGGAACAACCTGTGACAAACAAAAATACTGCTGCCATTACTAGAATAATAGACGCAAAACGCTTCATATTCAGTAAACCACCTTTTTATTATTATTTTTTATTATTTCGCTTTAGCACGCTACCACATTATAACACTATAACTTCACATAAAACAATATCATAAGGAGTTTTCAAAAAAGTAGAAAATTACTAGTTTTTTAGAGCTATTCGACTGCTTTCATATTATTAATATCTTGAACAGCTTCCTCCGAGTTTTTTCTAATGAGCAAGCTGCCGATTAACCCCAAAAACGTAAATACAACCGGAATGATAAATCCGTAATGATAGCCTACATTACTTGTAGATGTACTAAAATGATCTAATACCCTTCCGAAAAGACTTGGTAGTAAAACAGCACTTAAGAATCCGCCAGTATTGGCAAAACCTGATATTACACCGACTTCGTTTACAGGAAAGGATTCGCGGACGATCGCAAATGTTAATGCACTTGCACCATTACTAAATCCCAATATAAAGAAAAGCAAAATTAACAGTGAAAAAGATGGCTTTCCATTAAATACTACAAAGGTCAACCAAACTACTAAAGCAATTGAATAGATAAATACAAATGGTAGTTTGATAGAATTTAGACGTCCAGAAACCCAAGTTGTTAACGGCGCACCCATTATTGCACCAAAAACACCAAGCATAACAAGCTGACTTGCCCCTGAACGCGTTAACCCATAGACATCCATCCCATAAGGAACTGCCCATGAACCTATAAATCCAACATATGTTCCAACTAAACCGAAGTGACATAGAAATGTAGCCCAAGCCTGCCTGTCTATACAAACTCGCAATAAAAGGCTCGAAGTTTTTTCTCGCTTAGGCTTATTTGTTTCAGAAAAAACTACGGGACTATCTTTTCTCATTTGCTTTGGTTTTTTAACAAGAATTAAATACAATAAGAGTCCACAAACACATAAAATGATTCCCACAGCTAAAAACGGTGTTCTCCAACCGGTCAAAGCAATCCATTTTGAAAATGGTACGGTTGCTAATAGAAATCCCAGACTACCGCTCATCCCAGCAAACCCTATCAATTTAATAAATTCTTTAGGCTTAAACCATTGACTTAAAATCGCCACCAAATTCACCCAAATCGTAGAATCACCAATGCCAACCAATAACTTTGCAAAAATAAGAACATATTCATTAGGGGCAACACTATAGACAATCGTTCCAATACCATTAAGAAGCGTTCCGACAATCAGAAAAAAATTAGGACCAAATCGATCTGATAAAATACCAATCGGAATTTGCAGACCTGTATAAGCTAAAAATTGAATACTTGTCAGTAGCCCGATAACAGAGGCGGAAATTCGAAAATCTATCATTAATTGATCGGTGATTAGCCCGGGTGCCGTTCTTTGACTTACAATT
>JAENZK010000204.1 GCA_016841285.1 Guptibacillus hwajinpoensis
TATTCTACCAAAAATGAAGCAGGTTCACCCGGTACGCGTTACGGTGCTATGGAGTCTTTAGTTCCATAGTTACCTCGGAATTGTCTCTTGTTCAAGGAGATGTCTTCCGATTTTGCCCCTTTCGTTTCATTGGTTTCCCAATAAACGGGCAACTGTTACTTTTCACCATACACCTCAATAATTCTTCCACGCGGATATCCGCCTACTCCTAGCGCAATATCAAGGGCTAATGAACCACTTGAAACTGTTGCTAGCTTTCTATCAGCTTGCTCTCCTAATTTCATAATCGAGCCTTTACCAAATTGTTTCTCAATTTGTCTTAACGCCTGCTCAAGGGCAGCTTTACGATCACTCATTTATTATTAATTCCTCCTTCTAGTAAACTAACACTATCATACCTGTTTTTTTTCATTTTGCCAACTTTTTATCGAACGTTCATTCGTTAATTTTTCATGGTAAAAAGCATAAAGAAATCCAATTTTCCCTAGAGCAAAATTAAAAATTCAGAGGGAAAACCCTCTGAATTTTTAATTTCTCATATTCTCGATAAAATTTTTAATAAGTGGAAATATCCATATTTTACGGATTTCGTTCGAATCCCGCTGCGGCTCCCTGCTAAGGTTAATGGATATACGGTTGTCTTTTGCCCATTGATGGCTATACCAACAAATACAGTTCCAACCGGCTTCCCTTCTTGTTTATCAGGGCCCGCTACCCCCGTAAAGCTAATCCCAATATCAGTATTTAATAATTGTCTAACATTTTCAGCTAGATACTCGGCACATTCCTGACTTACTACCCCTTGTGTCTTTATCACTTCATCAGGAACCTTTAGGACATTGCGTTTAACCTCTGTATCGTAGCAGACAATACTCCCTTTAAACACACTAGAGGAACCCGCAAAATTAGTTAATTCATTTGCAAATCCACCGCCGGTTAAGCTTTCAGCACTTGAAATTGTCATCTTCTTAGCCTTCAGCAGCTCAAAAACTTCCCTATAAAGGGTAGAGCCGTTGTACCCATAAAAATACTGACCAACCCGTTTTTGAATTTCCTTTTCAACTTCATCAAGCATTTTACTAGCATTTTCAAGCAATAAATCCTTGGCTGTTAGCCTTAATGTCGCTTCCCCATCCTCAATTAAAGGCGCAATTGTAGGATTGGACTGGGCCTCAATTATATCTAAAACTTCAGTTTCAAGCTGGGACTCACCAATACCAAAAAACTTTAAGACTCTTGATTCAATATGTTCATTGATTTCGAGCTGTTGGAGCAAAAAAGGACGACCATAGTTTTTAAACATCGGCTTCAATTCAGACGGTGGCCCAGGGAAAAGCATATAAATCCGATCCTTTTTAGATAAAGCTATACCAGGCGCCGTTCCAAAATCATTTTGAAGAACAGTTGCTCCCTCCATAACTAAGGCTTGCTTTCTATTGTTCTCCGTCATCTGCCTATTTTGACTCTTAAAATAACTATCAATCTTACCCAGAACATTTGAATCATAGGCTAGCTTTAATGATAGAACATTTGCCACTGTTTCTTTCGTTAAATCATCTTTTGTCGGTCCAAGTCCACCAGTAAAAATAATTAAATTGGACCTTTTATTTGCTATTTCAATCACTTCTTTTAATCGTGCTTGATTATCACCGACAACAGAATGATAAAATACGTTAATTCCAATACGGGCTAGCTCTGTCGACAGGAATTGTGCATTCGTATTAGCAATTTGACCTAGAAGCAGCTCCGTTCCAACAGCAATAATCTCAGCATTCACTGCTTTCATTCCTCCTATTACTTTGAGTTTTTAAATACATGCATATTTTTGGCAAAATAATCCCATCCAGATACAATGGTTAAAATAACAGCAATCCATAAAGATATATCAGCTAATGGGATTCCAAAGCCCTTAAAAGGTACATTATGGAGTAAGAGAGCGGAAATCGCTATAATTTGAAAAACAGTTTTCAATTTCCCCATTTGTCCTGCTGCCATGACTACACCTTCCCCGGCGGCCACTAATCGTAATCCTGTAACCGCAAACTCACGGCTAATGATAACAATAACCATCCATGATGGAGCAAGCTGCAATTCGACCAATACGATTAACGCAGCAGAAACTAGCAGCTTATCAGCCAATGGGTCCAGAAACTTTCCCAGATTCGTAACAAGGTTATGCTTTCTTGCTAGATGACCGTCAATCCAGTCTGTTGTAGACGCGATTATAAAAATAAGTGCACCAATGAAATGAGAAACAGATATGGATTCATTAATAATATATATTTCACCAAAATTAAAAGGCACCAGCATAAAAATTAAAAAAATGGGTATAAGTATGATTCTTGAAATCGTAATTTTGTTAGGTAAATTCAAGATGGGTCCTCCGTTCATTTTTTTGTGCATGAAAGTGGCTGTCTAACTGATTCAACACACACGATACCAGTATGTAGTTACATTGGTATTACACGTGGATGCCAAACACATTTCAGACAGCCTAAAATCATTATTATGTTGCTTTATTAAATGTAATCTTGATTTTTTGATGTACCTTTTCATTTGGTGGAAATGGGTATGTAAAATCCTGTCCATTAATTTTAACAACCACGTCTAAAGTTCGCCCAATGTTTAATTCAATTTCTTGTTCCGCGGAGAAGTCATAAGAAACTTTCTCTCCTTCTTTTAATTCAGCACCATAAAAAGATTTCCCCATACCATTTTTAATCCCTACATAGCTTCTACCTGTTGAAGTCAATTCAACTGTAAATTGTTCCGTCCCTTTCAATTCATAAGTAGTTGTAGGTGAATTCCCATTCTTCTGAGCAACCTGTACTAATTGTTGCTGTACCGATTCCGCTTCGGGTACTTCTTGCTCTGGTACGCCCGGTGTGTCCACAATATCTTGAGGTGTCTCTTCAGACTGCTGCGTCTCATCCGGAACCTCGGGAACCTCTTTGGCATCATTTGGATTTACAATCGTTACATTCTCATCCTCTTGACTTTCAACAACAGGTCCACTGGTATCTCCTCCGTCTTTATCTGTTAGATCCTGTTTTTGCCAAAATAACCAAATAAAAACGAACACACTGATTACTAAGACAACAACCAATATCTTTGGAAGTAAAGAAAAAAACAGGGAAGATGTGTTGGAAACAGAAGTTTGTTTATTTTTGACTCTTGATAATCCGCTTGACACTTCTGTTTCAGTTTTCGGAACCTCTGTAGCATACTCTTCAAAAAGTTTCTCAGGGTCAATCCCAACAGCTTCAGCGTACTGCTTAATAAAGGCCCTTGCATAAAACTTCCCGGGTAGTATGTCGTAATTACCATCCTCAATGGCTTGTAAATATCTTTTTTGTATTTTAGTAATAGTTTGTAATTCATCTAGGGTAATTTTTTTTTGTTTACGCGCTTCCTCTAAACGTTTTCCCAGTTCAGTCAATGATAACACCATCCATTTGTTTCTCGTTAAAAATCAAAGGCCGAAAAGCCAAATCCAGAATCAGTAGAAAGTTGTTGTTCGACAACATCATATGTAATTTCCTCATCGTGATCATTTCTAAGTTCAATAATATAATCAAAATCGTCCAGGGTATATTCAGAATGCCTTACAAAAATATCAGGATGTTCCACAACCTTTACTGCCTGCATTCGCATGATTTCCCGGACTAATTGCCAATGCTTTTCCGGTGCTCTCTTAGAAGATACCACTCCATCAATGATGTACAAATGGTCATTGTAATACTCGTCTTCAAGTAATTGACTGCGGATGGTTTGTTTTAATAATGTTGAAGACACAAATACCCACCTTTTATTAGCACACACACTTGCAGCAACGATTGATTCTGTTTTTCCAACCCTTGGCATTCCACGAATTCCAATTAATTTATGCTCATTTTTCTTAAACAGTTCAGCCATAAAATCAACGAGAATTCCAATTTCAGCTCGCACAAACCGAAATGTTTTTTTATCATCTTTTTCACGATGAATATAACGACCGTGCCTAACTGCTAATCGGTCTCTTAATGTTGGTCTGCGTAATTTCGTTACTCTTATATTATCAATTGTATTAAGGATTGATTCGAGCCGATCAATTTGCTGTTGTTTTTCACATTTGATTAAAAGTCCGCGACGCATAGTCTCTACACCATTTATTGTAACAATATTAATAGATAACATACCTAATAAAGACGAGATATCACCAAGGAGTCCTGGACGATTGACAATGATCTCATATTCTAAATACCACTCTTCTTTTTCCATGGACTTCCTCCATTCGCATCATAATCAAATGTGCCTTGGCGTATTTGTGCCCTGATTTTTTCGAGCTTACTCGAAAACTACCTTTAAAAATCTGAAGCATCTGCCAGAGGCTATACCTTTATTCAGCTACTGCTGAATAGAGGTATTCTGGTTGAATTTTCCTGTTTACCTTTCAACTACTACTATAATAAATGATTTTATTGGAATAGAAAAGGATAATAAACAAATCCCGACAAAAAACGCAAAAGAGAGGTTCCATTATAGAAGCCTCTCTTAAAAGGGTGAGCCTAAAAAAGAGCTCATTATGACTTTTGCACTAATTTTACCATGATATTAGCCATTGCTTGTTGCTCTTCTTCTGAAGCAACATTCCAAAGCTCAGCTAACAGTTTTTGCTCTGGATTTTTAGGTTGAACCTCACTAGCTAAATAGTCACCAACTTCAGCTGCAATGTCTGAAATTGTACCTTGATCCATTCCATTATTTTTAGCTTGGTTCATTCTGTCTTGCAAAAAGTCTTTCCATTGATCAAAATTATCTAGTACTGACATCATAATCACTCCTTAAGGATTTGTTCTTTTATATAATGCCAATTTCTAAAAAAAATATTCATGTAAACCATGCACCATTTATATTTAAAATCTCACCATTTATGTAAGAGGATTTTTCCGAGATTAAAAACGCTACAGCATGCCCAATTTCTTCCGGCCTCCCAAATCGTCCCATTGGAATTTCCTCTAATATAGCTTGTTTATCTTCCTCTGAAAAAAGCGTCAGCATATTCGTTTCAATCGTTCCTGGGGCGATGCCATTTACGTTAATTCCTGATGGTGCCACTTCCTTCGCTAATGCTTTAACAAATGTATTTTGACCACCTTTAACCATTGAATAAAGAACCTCACAAGACGCACCAACTGAACCCCAAATAGAGGAAATGACAATGATTTTCCCTTCCTTTTTCCTAACCATTGATGGGATGATATGCTTTGCGATTAAAAACGGACTTGTAATATGAAGCTGAACCATTTTTTGTACTTCCGCGTCGGATACATCCGTTATTAATCCAACATGACTTAGTCCTGCATTTAAAATTAATACATCAATACAATGCGTCAATGCACCTGTTAATTGATAAAAGCCATCTACACTTGATAAATCGGCACGGATTAATTTAGTTTCTACCGGGAGACTATCAGCTAACTTTTGAACTGCTTGTTCATTTTGGTGAAAATGCATATAAAGATTATATCCCCCTTCATTCGCCAAAGTCCTAGCTATGGCTTGTCCGATTCCACCACTGGCCCCGGTAATTAACGCCCATTTTTCCATATTTGTTCCTCCTATGATCAAATACGCCTTGGTGTATTTGCGCCCAGATTTTTTCGAGCTTGCCTCGAAAAACTACCTTTGAAAATCTGAGGCATCCGCCGGAGGCTTTAACTTTATTCAGAGTATACTACTCTGAATAAAGTTAAAAGCGCCCAAAATTGAATTGGGCGCAAAAATCGTTATTTCGGTACTACTTCACAGATCGTAAAACACTTCTCATCAAACAGATCATTAGCCACTTCTTGTAAGTTCGATGTTTGAATTCCTTCCAATACAGACACGATATCAAACAAATTCATTCCATTAAATTGATATCTTGTAAATTGATTGGCAATGTACTCAGGTGAATTCAAAGCACGTAAAAAGGACCCAATTTTTTTCTTCTTAATTCTGGATAAATAATCCTCAGAAATGCTGTTAATATCAAAATTCAGCATTATATCCTTGAGACGGCTCGCAAACTGCTCCGGGTTTTCTGTATCGCCGCCAACCATTGCAAAACCAAAACCGTATTCCTCCGTATAATCAAAAGAAAAACTATCATCGATTAAACCATCATTATACAGTTGTTCGTAGTTTTCTGAACTTTTTCCGAATAATAAATCAAATAAAACATTGATAGTTAGCTCCCGCTCCAATAACTCTTTTCCACTTCGAGTAGGATTTTTGGCTTTAAAACCAACAAGACATTTTGGAGTTTGCACCGGCATTTTTAATACTTGCTTGGGTGTTGCCACCTCAACTTGTTCATCCTCAAAAAAGCGTTTAATTTCCTTTGCTTCTTTAAACTCTTTCTTGTTTTGGTTATCGCGGATTAACTTCATCATTTCTTCTTCATTAATAGGCCCAACAACGAACAAAAGCATATTACTTGGATGATAAAACGTTTCATAGCAAGTATATAATAGGTCTTTATTAATATTGGCAATCGACTCAATCGTACCAGCTATATCGATTTTAACCGGATGTGCCTTATACATATTTTCGATCAAGCCAAAATAGACACGCCAATCTGGGTTATCATCATACATCGTAATTTCTTGACCAATAATCCCTTTTTCTTTCTCAACCGTTTGTTCACTAAAATAGGGACTTTGCACAAAATCAATTAATGTTTCTAAATTTTCTTTTACATTCGAAGTGCTTGAAAATAGATAGGCTGTTCTCGTAAAAGATGTAAAGGCATTAGCAGATGCCCCCTGCTTGCTAAACTGCTGGAACACATCGCCATCTTCTTTCTCAAAAAGCTTATGCTCTAAAAAATGGGCGATCCCATCCGGAACGTGTAATTCCTCGGACCCACCAATCGGAACAAATCGATTATCGATACTGCCGTATTTCGTTGTAAATGTCGCATAGGTTTTATTAAAGCCCTCTTTAGGCAGGAGATAGACGTCTAAGCCATTGGGCATTTTTTCATGAAAAAGGGTCTCTTTTAGTTGTTCAAATACAATTTTCTCCATTGTTATTCTCCCTCCAATCCCTTAAGGAAGTATATCGTGTCCAAATTCACCTTCTGGGCTACTGCTTCCACTTCATCTTTTGTAACTTCATCGATTTTAGTAAGCCAATCGTCTAAAGGTCGGCTATATCCTGCGACAACATTATGGTAAAGTACTTCAATTAATCCATGTGGTGTATCAATCGTTTCTAAAATTTGATTTTTTAAGACCGCTTTGGTTTGGCTGAATTCATCATCAGTAAAATTGCCTTTTTTCATTTCTTCCATTTGTTCTTTAATGATGTTAACGGCCTTTTGATAATTGGCAAACTCAATTCCACTCATAATCATCAATAGCCCTTTATGGCTTTCGAATCTGGAAGCAGCATAATACGCTAAACTTTCTTTTTCCCGTACATTGATAAATAATTTAGAGTGAGAGAAGCCACCGAAAATACCATTATAGAGCTGTAGAGCAAAGTAATCATCATCATGGTAGGTTACATTTGTGCGGCAGCCGATATGCAGTTTTCCTTGTTTAATGTCCTGCTCCTCGATCACTTCTTTAACATCACTAACTTTTTTGTGAGCAACATTGCTTTTAACAAATCGATTTTCACGATTAGCCGGTAAACGAAATACCTCTTGGGCTGTTTCCTTTACGGAATTAAGATGAATATCACCGACGATATAAAGATCGATTTCATCATTTTGTAATGCTTTTTGATAATAATCATATAAGGCTTGTGCTGATATTTTATCTAGGGTCTCGATATTACCGTGAGCATTTAAACGATAAGGTTCTTCTTCACACATTTCTTGAACAAGGCGCATATTTGCATATCGCATCTTATCATCATATACAGCCTGAATACGCTGCTTTAGTGCCCGTTTTTCTTTATCGACAATGGAACTTGTGAAGACCCCATTTTCCAAAACGGGTGATAAAAGAATGTCAGCGATCAGCTCGAGCCCATTTTTTAATAAAGGGGTTTGGTCTGTTAAATATTTTTCATTCGCGATATCCATTCTTAACGTAATAATTTGATATTCGCCCTTTTTCGTCACATCCACATTTAATGAGGCGCCATACAATTCATCCAATCTCGTACGAAGTTTAAGGGTTGAAGGGAATTTTTCAGTGCCACTTTGTAGAACATAGGGAAGAAGTGCTCGCGTTGTTACTGTATCTTCCTGTAGTGGGGCCTTCAGCTTAAGTACGATCGTATTGGTTTTATATTTTAACGTTTCGATCCCATGAAGTGTAAATCCATTTAAATGTACACTTTCTTCCTTCACAAGATTCATCTAATTTCCTCCTCTTTTAGCTACACGCTTCAATAAGCTTTAATAACTATGACTAACTTATATGTCACTATGTTTTGTCTAAATTCACGAAAATAAACTCATAAGTATTCCCAATATAATGCTATCTTACTAATTATTTCTATTGAAAGCAAAAAAGAACCCCTGAAAATGGAGTTCACACGTTGTCTAGCTTCAGCGCCTATCGCCTAGCAAACTTCAGGTCTCCTCCCTACGATAAGTCAACTAAG
>JAENZK010000205.1 GCA_016841285.1 Guptibacillus hwajinpoensis
AATATATTAAAAATCTAACACTCTTCAATCCTACAAATCTCGACATTTTTCGGGTGGTGACAGGCACCCAAAACTTAGAGACTTTAAGAAATATTAAGGCTGAGATTAGGAACCCTTCTTCATTTTGGGGGAAAATCAAAAAGTCAATTGATTATTCTTCAAAAGAGAAAGAAATTAGTAAAGTAATGGAGCAACTAGACAAGTTATTAATTTCAGATGAAAGCCGGTTGTCGGATTTAGTAGGTAGACTTAAAGAAATTGAACAGAGTATTAAAATAAGCAATGAAGCTGACAACATATATTTAAAGGCATTTTCATCACGAGCTTGGGAACTTCTTGAAGGGTTAACAATATATCTTAAAACTGCCGACTCCAATATATCCCTTCCTATTGATAAGCATGGAATGGGAACACAAAATATTGCTATTTTTACTATTTTTAATGCTTATTTAGATATTCTATTACCAGAAATTATTGATAATAAACAGGTTACCCCCATTATAGGGATTGAGGAACCAGAAGCACATGTATATCCCCATTCTCAAAGAGCCATTTTTGAGCAAATAGGTAAAATGAATGGACAAAAGTTAATTAGCACCCATTCACCTTATATCGTTGATCAGGCAAATGTAAGCGATTATATTTTATTCCGTAATGATGCTGGCATTACAAATGTTAGAAAAATACCGAAGTTCACAAAAGAACTTCCTTTTGGATTACCTGAAAAGGCTTATGAAGCCCAATTGTTTTTACAAAAGGACGAACTACATTCCATCAAAAGGTCAATTCAATTTAAAAATACGGAACTCTTATTTTCGTCGTTATTATTACTATGTGAAGGGGATAGTGAAAAAGTATTCTTTGAAATGATTGCTGAGAAATATCTAGGATACTCACTAGGCCGGCTTGGAATTACAGTTGTATCATGCGAAGGTAAAAATTATGCCCCATTTTTAAAAATAGCCAGCAAAAAAGCGTTCAATTTTCCATGGCTTATTTTTTCAGATGGGGAAGATGATACAATTAGAGAAGTGAAAAAAACAATTAAGAACAACGACTTTTCTGATGAAGATATTGATAAATACGTAATATTTCTGCCAATGGGAATGGACTTTGAAGAATATTGTATCACTACATATGGTAAAGATGTATTTATAGAGATCATTAATAAGAAATATGGTTTTAATAAATTTGAACATTATTGTCAAAATAGAGGGAAGCAAACAAAATGGCAACAGCCAAAATTGTGTCCTCACTGTAATAAACCTTTAACCGAAAATCAATCTAGTAGAAGTGAACAACAAAATGATGAAGAATTAATAAATATGTTTATTGATAGTCATGGTAAAACATTATTTGCTGAATACTTAGCTGAGTATATTTTGGAAAAAAACATTGAAATGCCACCTGAAATAAAGGAGCTATTTCTAAGAATGAAGGAACTTTTAAAGATAGGAGGGGTTACGGATGGAAGCATTAGCTAATAACTTAAATCCACAGCAAAAAGAGGCCATTCTTGATAACGATGGGCCACTACTTGTTATATCCGGTCCTGGATCAGGAAAAACAACTATTCTGACAAGGCGCATTGCTAGACTACTATCAGAGTCTCAAGGTCAAAAGTATAAAATTCTTGCCTTAACTTTCACCAAAAAAGCAGCCAATGAAATGAAAGAACGTGTGGAATTATTAGTTGGAGAGGAAACAACTAGATTATATATTAGCACTTTTCATGGATTTTGTTTTGATGTTTTAAGAAAATACGGAAGCTATATTGGATTAAATAATGAATTTACACTATATGATCAATCGGCCCATACTAATGATTATATTGAAATTTTAATTGAAGCCGTGCAGGAGGAACTAGCTGCCAACAATTTAGAAACTTACGAACAACTTTCACAATATATCGATGCACAACTATTAAGAAACAAAGCAATCCTTTTTATTCAAGCCATTTCCAAATTTAAAAATCAGTTAAAAGGCCCGGATGACATTCCTGAAAACAGCCGTAAATATGACCAAACATTTAAGCTTATTTATAAGTTATATAATCAAAAACTGAGAAATAGCAATGTCATTGATTATGGTGATTTATTATTTCTTACCTATAGACTCTTTAAAGAAAAACCTTTTATCGCTAAACAATATCGTCGCGTTTTTAAACATTTGCTAATTGATGAGGCACAAGATACAAATAGAGCACAACTTGAAGTAATTAAAGCCTTTTGCGGCGATTCCTATGAAAATATCTTTATCGTTGCTGATGAAGATCAGCTAATCTACGAATGGAATGATGCAAAATTTGAATACTTACTGGAATTTATTCAAACCTATAATACAAGAATCATTCAAATGTTTGAAAATTACCGTTGCCCACAGTCCGTTCTAAAAATGGCTAATGAACTTATTAAATTAAATGTAAATCGTTTGGATTCAAAAAAGGATTTAATAGCAAATAAACCAGCTAATGAAGATGAAATTTTTCTTAATGGATATGAAACAGTAGAAGACGAAAGTATCGGAGTGATGAAGGAGATTATTGAAATAAATGACTTCAACAATACATGTGTTATTGCCCGAAACCGATCCATTTTAAAAATTGTTGAAAAACACTTAAAAGCTAGTGGAATCCCATACAATTATCCAAGTACAGGTGAGCGCTTTTCATCGAAAGAGGCACAAATATTACTTTCCATCCTTCATGCAGTTTTTAATGAAAATGATAAAATTCATATTAACTATCTCTGTGATTATTATTCAATAAACATAAATGAACTTGTAAATTTGAAAGGGCAAACTTTATTTAATCAATTTATTGATGCCTTACATGATAAACATCAAGAACTGACAGAAGTAATTAATTATCTTTTAAATAGAAAAATACAATTTTTAAACTATATTGAAACAATCTTTGAAAAAATTACTGCTGTTAATTTTTCTACCGATGAACGGTCGGATGAGAATAAAATTATTTTCGATGATTTAGAGCAACTCCGTAAAATAATAAAGAATTACTCAAAGGAACGTGATGAGGAGGAACGAAGCATCGGCGATTTCTTAAGTTTTCTCGCATTATCACCAAAGGGAGACCAATCTATCAACGGGGTTACCTTATTAACTGGTCATGCGGCAAAGGGATTAGAATTCGACTATGTATTTATTGTGTCAGTTAATCAAGGAGTATTTCCGGACTTTCGCTCATTACAAAACACCCGTGCACTTGAGGAGGAGCGAAGAAACTTTTTTGTGGCACTGACAAGAACGAAAAAAACGGTATACCTAAGCTATTCGAGATTTAAAAATACCCGCTTTGGATTTATGGAACAAGCACCTTCACAATTTTTGAAGGAAATTGGAGTCATTTAAAAAAAGGGACCTCCCGGTCCCTTTTATTCAATCCATAATGAGATTACAGTCTTACAATGGAAGGGACAGAGTTCCCGACCCTGTGGTGCACTCCCTATTCCCATGGAAAATTCAGGGCTTTATCGATAATCAAAAAGTAATCTTCCTCATTAATTTCTCGGGTGTAACCTATATCAATTATATCGCCACTAGTTAACTCCATATTGTGTCTTATGTGCACTTGAGCAGCACGTTTTCTCCACTCGATTAAATAGGAATCCGAGATAGGTGATCTTAATATTAACTCTGCTACTGTATGTCGCGTGTTGTAATAGTGGAATCTACTTATTTCATCCTCCGTAAGCACATCATCAAAAAAGTTGTTGCGTTTTAGCCTTGTAATCCAAGTACTAAATGCAGATGATGATGTGTACGAAACATTATACAAATAGTCTGTAGGGCGAATTAAATACCCTTTACCGATTGTGTTTGGGAATTTTGCATATAAAGAAGACAAGTATTTGTTAATCAACTTAACAAGTTCAGGAACAATATAGGTTCCCCAACTAGGTGAAGGAGCATAGCCTCCTTTTGATTTATAATCAGGTAAAAATAACCTCCCATACCCGTTTTTGTCCTTTTTTAATAACCCTGTTTTATTACTTATTCTAAAATCACTAATCTCTACCAATCTTACTTCATCTGTACGTAACCCGGTAAAAAAGCCTAACATCAACATGGTACACCATTTTTCAGTATCACGAACATAAGGTACTTTAGTATTTTTAATAAGATGATAAAGTTTTATTATTGAAGAACGATCTAAGAATAACTTCCCCATTTTATATTTTGGTTTCGGTTTTTTATAAGGGATGAGGTCTAAAGCGTCATCAAAAGCATTTTTAGTAATTTGATAGGTATTCCACTTAGCAAAGTCATATTCTCCTTTAATACGCGCATCCCGATTTAGCTCTTTTTCTTTCTCCATCAAAACAAACCACAAGAATGGTTTTAAAACACGATTCACATTTGCCCAATAGGTAGATTCCCCCACTCCTAATTTAATTGATTTAATATCATTCTCATTAAAATCATATATATCAAAGGTTTCTGCTGTTTCAGCTAACATTTCAAGCTCATCTTCCGTTAAGTCCCGATACCAAATTGACTTTCTACGCTCTTCGAAACCTTCTATTTGAGCTCGACCTGCAAGAATCTTATAAAATTGTAAAGCAAGTATCTTCTTCACTTCTATTATTCTATTATCTTTTGAAAGTCCCCTACCTACCCTTAACTGGCCATTAAGTTTTATGGGCAATCCTTCACGTCTGTGTTTGAGATACCTTTCTATTAACTCTTGTAACCTACTTCCAATAAGTTCGAACCGCTCCACGCCATTTGGTGTCTTATTGGAACCCCTTTTTTCACTCGTTAATTTGTAACAGGAAGGCAATATTTCTTCAATTCTACTTACGATAAAACTTTGACTTGTTAATTTTGCAGAATCAAAATATCCCCTTTGATTAAAATTTTTAAGAGTACTATAGGATACGCTTAATATTGTTGATACTTCACCTAAAGTACCAATATCATTTTTAATGTCATCTAAGATACTTTTCAAGAAAAATACTTTAGGGCGATTATGAACAGGAGGAATATCCTTCACATCATAATCTGCTACTAAAAATAAATCTCTTGAATATCCTTTTTTTATCGATTTACGTAGTGCATTTTTTGAAATTGATAAGTATGCAGCAGCTTTTCTAGCGGAGAGTAGTTCATCAAATGTTTCTTGAGCTTCTTTCCATGCTAATGGTGGATTTTGAACATGAGGATTGAATCCATATTTATCTATGATAGTTTTACAGTCCGTATGGTGATAGGTTTGTTCCTTCACATCAAATTCTTTTACCGCTTTTACTATTGCTCGCGCAGATGTTTCTCCTATACCCTCTAAATTACGAATCTGGTGAACATTTTTACTCATTAATGAGCGAATATCCGTAACACCTATCCTATTAAGTTTCTGTATTGTAATAGATTTTAAATTAAGATTATTAATTGTGAACTCTATTTCCTTACTATACTTTTCCATTTTCATCACCTCATTTCACATAGTATATCCATTATCTAAAAAGTTAGACTATTTAAGGCAAAAAAATAAACCCTTTAAGGTTTTAGGATTGTTTATTATTACGTCGCCCGTTCCAAATCCTTCTGGAACCCAAGGGCTAAAGTCCAAGCGTTCCTCAATAAGGATGAGCGGGTCTTTGTTTCTTGCCCTAGCTTCATTTATTTTTTCGATGACAATATCTATGTAGCTTTGGACAGCTTGTTCAGTTTCACCGTTGTAGAATTCACTTTGTTTCATCTGATTCAGCTTTTTGTTCAACTGAGTTTTTGTCATCTGTTTCAAGAAATAAGCCAAACGAATTTCTGATAGCTCATGCATGAAGGTGCCCTCTCTAGCAAAAACACTCGTTTCCTCTTCGAATTGTTCACCCAGTCGGATACTTGGTGTACATTTTAAATACATGTCTGCCTTAGAGGCGCTTAATACGGCATGTGTTCTTTGTGAATGATTCATGGAATAGAAGAATCCCCCTTCCCTCTTTGATTGGTTGCTTTCTTCTTTATCAAAGCTTGTCTGCTTTATATAACAGTTCAGGATACTTCTCAGCTGGGATATCACTTAATTTTTTTGCTCCAAATCCCGTAATAAGCTCTTTCACTTGAACCTGTTTTCCGTCTTGGGCTAGAGCTGAAAGTTTAGCTCTGACATCCTCAAAAACTGGTAGTTTAGCTTTTGGAGGTTTAGTAGGTTCCTTCTCTTTATTTGGTTGTTTTTTTTCCATTGTTGCTGCAATCTCAGTTTGACTTCCAAATGAAAGTGCCAGGGTTTCAATACTTCCTGCAACATTTCGTAAGTCATTTACGATATCAAGCATTAGCTTGGTTTTACTCATTTTTCTGTTCTCCTTCCTTCATTTCGCTCATCACTTAAAAACCGGCAGACTGTCGAATATGACTTGTCCATCTTCTTTGCAAATGTATTCTGTAACCAGTCTTTCTCTCGAATGAGCTACTCCACGTAAGTTACCTTGGCTCCATATATCTCCATACCTTATAAACACACTTTTTGAATATTAGTTGTTTTTCGGTTCCATTTGTGGAAAAATAAAAAGCTGTTCCAACGGTTCTTCGGGAAATGCTTTAATTAATCCAGCTATCGTCTTCTTGCCACCCACCCGATTTCCATTAAGGAATCGATTGGCTTCTGTTCTAGAGACCCCCATTCGCCTTGCCAGCTCACCACCAGACCAATCATTCTCTCTTACCAAATCTAGCACTCTATCACGGTTTGGTACCAATTGTTTCACCTCTCTCTCGGGAATAACCTATAAGTTCCACATTTGTATAATAGCACCCTTCGATTGCACATACAACGAAAAGCACAGTATTTTTGAAATTGTTGCGTTTAGGTTACACATGTTATATACTATAGTCAATAAAACTTTACTAAATCAATTAATAACGAAGGAGGCCTCTATGCATGAAATCCCTAGGTGGATTTATAAAAGAACGACGAGAGGCGAAAAACTGGTCAAAAAGGCGATTGGCAACGGAAGCAGATATCAGTCATACAGAAGTACATCGTATTGAAAATGGAGAAAGAAAGAACCCATCAGTTCCAGTCCTCAATGCATTGGCAACAGCACTTGACGTACCTAATGAAGAGCTTTTAAAAATTGCTGGATATATAACAGAGGAAAACGGTGATATACCTATCATTGAACGGGTATTTCCTACATTAAAAACAGAGAAGCAGCAACAGACCGTCCAAAAAATTGTGGATGGATTAGCGCGGAATTCAGATTTGGAGGAAGAGGACTACGACGACCTAGTCGATCAGATGGAGATGTTTTTAGCCTATGCAAAGAACAAGAAAAATTCCCGATAAACCTCGTTTTTCGGATGCTACGATGAAAGGGTACCAACTTTTAAATGCATTGGATATCCGTAAATTACCTGTCGATCCTTTTGAAATTATTGAGCAATGCCCCAATTGGTATGTGCAGAGTTGGTCGGAGTTACGAAGAGCAACTGGCCATAAAGATCCATATAACCTAAAACAAAAAGGGATTGAAGCTAGAACACAGATTCTCAGGGGTAGCAATGAGTATTTAATTGTTTATGATGACACCTATTCCGAGTCACGAATACGTTGGACTATTGCTCACGAAATTGGTCATATTGTTCTTGGTCACTTAAGTGATTTTGAGGAAACCGCATTAAATCGTGGCGGATTGACTAAAAAGCAGTACGGTGTATTAGAAGTTGAAGCACACTGGTTTGCTGAGGCGATATTGGCTCCTAATGCATTGTTACATTTGTTTAGCATTAAGGAAGCACAGGAGATTGCTTTTCTTTGCGACATCTCTAAAAACGCTTCGGAGAAATGTGAAAAGCATTTAAACAAATTCCCTTGGAATAACCAGCCTGAAGAACGTGAATTACTAAGAAATTTTTATCCTTTCTTTTATAGAGATCAACACAAACAAGCAATTAAAGATGGAATCGATAAGTTCTATGGGAGCAGCCTGTATCCGGACTTTTCAAAGATATGCAGAATATGCCGTAACTGCAATGCGTACATTGATGACTCTTTGCAGGTGAACTGCCATATCTGCGGAAAAGAACTCCCTATAATCGAAACCCCATTTGTGCATCTACCACGGCCTGGCATCTTCTATATCTATTCCGACTTTCAAAAAGGTCAATTCTATCCGTCGTATGAGGTAGATGAGAAGAAGCGGTTACTGTTTTGTCCGGTGTGTAAGAACCATGAGTTCAGTCCAGACGCAAAACATTGCAAAATCTGTGGGACACCACTCATTAACCAATGCCCTTCAGAGCAAACCAATCTTAGTGGAGAATTCCGCTACTGTCCTTCTTGTGGCGATCAGACTGTATTTGAAAGTAGTGGGCTCTATGAATACCTAAAAGAAATAGAGATTCCCGATTTGCTGGATTACGAGAATGGTAGATATGAAGATTATATCGAATACGAACATTGGGATTATATCATTGCTTCC
>JAENZK010000206.1 GCA_016841285.1 Guptibacillus hwajinpoensis
GGCGGATGAAAAAATAGGTGCAGAGATTGTATCTTTTAGTGTAGATCTCGGTGGTGGCAGAATCAATAAAATAAAAAAATTTGCTAGTAAATTTGGAGCTGATCATTCAAACTGGAACTTCTTCACTGGGTATACAGAAGAAGAAATAAAGGCAATTGCTAAATCATCTTTTAAAACATTAGCAGAGGCAGAACCAGGTACCGATCAATTTATTCACAGCACAAAAATCTTTTTGATTAATCAAGATGGTATAGTTGTAAAAGGGTACAACGGACTTGAAGTTCCTTATGAAGAAATTATTTCTGACTTAAAAGCTATAACAAAATAATATAATAAACCTTTATTTTAAGACTAGTTTCCTATTGGGATCTAGTCTTTTTTAATTCATAGAAAATCATATATTTCAAGCTGTTTTGATTCAAATCAATTAGTGATTTATGAATTAAATTCGTCGGTTTTGTGAAGGAGATGTGAAAGAAATGTGAAATCGTGTCAACTTTCGACATAACGTGATTTTTATCACATGTTTTTTGTTTTTAAGCCATTAACATAATGTTCGTAATCACATCCTGAAGGGGGGCGACAAGATGAAAAACGCAATTATTATCTTTTGTGTTTTCGCACTAGTGGGCTTTGGTGGAGGCTATTTATTTAGTCAATCAGGTTCACAAGAACAAGCCACAGCACCAGATAATGCGGCAACTGAACAAACTACTCAAGATCCAGAACAAGAAGAGAAAGTGGATGCACCTGCACCGACAGCTGTAACTGCAGAAGGGGAGATCTTTCAACAAAAAGGTTGTATTGCTTGCCATTCTATTGAAAACCTAGGCGTTAAAGGTGGCGTAACAGGTCCTGACTTATCAAAAGCATATGTGAATGTTGAAGGTAAGCATGGAAAACCGATCAATGAATTCTTAAAACAACCAACTTCAGCGGTTATGTCAACAGTAATTGGTGGTAATCCACTAACAGATGATGAAATTAATAAAATTGTTGAGTCTTTAAAAATTGCAAGTGAAAAATAATAGGAGGTGCGTTTAATGAAGAAAGGTGTTATTCCTGCATTAACTGGTTTAGTTGCTGGTGTATTGGCATCAACTGTTTTCTTTGCACAGACAGAAGTCGGTCCGAGACCGGTTGCCAACACATCATCAACAGTAAAAACAAATGCTGAAAAGGTTTACGTTCCATTTGGTGAAAAAGACGAATATTATTTATTCGCATCAGGTGGTCACTCCGGACAATTGTTTGTCTACGGTGTTCCATCTATGAGACATATTCGTACAGTACCTATCTTCTCCCAAGATTCAGCAACAGGTTATGGCTGGTCTGAGGAATCTAAGAAACTTATGGGAAACTATACTTGGGGTGATTTCCACCATCCAGCCTTCTCAGAAACAAAAGGTGATTATGACGGCAAATTTATGTTTGCGACTGATGTAGCAAATAGCCGTGCTGCTGTTATGGATCTTAAAACATTTACTGTAAAAGACATTATTGATGTACCAAATACGAGTGGACCACACTGTGCGGCATTCGTTACTGAAAATACAGAGTATATGTTCTTGCCAACTCGTTTCTCAGTGCCATTAGGCGGAGCTTATGCATCACTTGATGAGTACAGCCAAAAATATTATGGGGTTATGAGTGCTGTAAACTTTGATGAGCAAAAACAAAAGCTCGGAGTAGCTTGGCAAGTAGCGCTTCCACCATGGAGCTATGACTTATCAGATGCTGGTAAAGGTCCTTCACATGGTTGGGGTGTTATCACAACTTATAACACTGAAGAAGCAACAACTACAATGGAAATCAACGCGTCTCAAGCAGACCGTGACTATATTGTGCTTTTTAACTGGAAAGAAATTGAAAAGATGGTAGCGGATGGAGACTACGAAGATGTAAATGGTCAAAAAGTTGTCTTCCCGGATAAGAATAAAGGTGGTATTTACTTAGTGCCAGTAGCTAAATCTCCACACGGGGTTGATGTAACACCTGATGGAACAAGATTTATTGCTTCAGGTAAATTAGCACCATCAATGACAGTCTTCTCATTTGATAAAGCATTTAAAGCAATTGAAAATAAAGACTTCTCTGGCGAAAAATATGGAATGCCTGTATTAAATTATGATTCAGTAATGGAGCGCGAAGTAAACCCTGAAAATGCACTTGGACCACTTCATACTCAATTCGATGATCAAGGAATGGCTTATACAACAATGTTCATTTCTTCGGAAATCGTTAAGTGGGATCCTAACACAGGGGAAACTTTAGATCGTGTACCTGTTCAATATTCACCAGGTCACGCTGTTGCAGCGGAAGGTGACTCAGCATCACCAGACGGAAAATATATTATTGCGTTGAACAAAATTGCAAAGGATTCTTACTTAGAGGTAGGTCCATCACATCCAGAATCAATGCAATTAATTGACTTAAGTGGTCCTAAGATGGAGATTATCCAATCTGCACCAGTTAACCCAGAACCACACTATGCGCAAATGATTAAAGCAGATAAGATTAAAACAATCGAAGTATACGACAAAGATCCAAACAATAAAGATGCAGTTTACAGCCAAGACCAAACTAGAATTGAACGTAAAGGTAATGAAGTTCATGTTTACGGTATTGCAATGCGTTCAAGATTTGTCTTTGATGCTAAATCCGATCGTCCAGATGTTATAGAAGTAAATGAGGGCGATAAAGTATTTGTTCACTTAACTAATATTGACTTTGATGAAGATATTACACACGGTTTTGCTATTAACAAATATAACCTAAACATGGAAGTACAGCCTGGCCAGACAAATACAATTGAATTTACTGCCGATAAAGCAGGAACATATCCATTATATTGTACAAACTTCTGTTCAGCGCTACACCAAGAGATGAATGGTTACTTATTAGTTAAACCGAAAAATTAAACAACAGAGGGAGTACTCTTGGTACTCCCCTCTTTGTTAAAAAAAGTTATGGGGTGATGGGTATGTCTAAGAAGCTATCAGTACCATCAATGGCATTATTAATTATTGCAGCAGGATTATTCGTAACTTCAATATTCTTCCCATGGTGGGGAATGAGATTTTTTGCACCACAATATCCAGAGGGGCTGGATATTATTGTTTATCCGAATAAATTAGAAGATGCAAACGATGTAGCAATCATAAATGGTTTAAACCACTATATTGGGATGAAAGAATTTAGTGAGGAAAACTTCCCTGAATTATCGTATTTATCATACATTATTGGCGGATTAGCTTTATTAACGTTAGTTGTTGCTATTTTACGTAATAAAAAATTATTAATTGGATTACTTGGATTATTTGTCATCGGCGGCGCATTGGGTGTTTACGATATACATCGCTGGTTGAAGAGCTATGGAACAGAATTAGATCCAATGGCACCGATTGATGTTCCACCATTTGTTCCACCAATCATTGGAGAAAATACAATAGCCAATTTTGTAACCCATAGTTACTTTACTACAGGATTTTTTATGATTGGGGTTGCATTTATTCTAATGATAATTCCATTATGGAAGGATAGAGCGCGATGATTAGGGGTATTGGCACCTTCAATACAAACTTCAGAAAATCGAATAGTAGTAGGGTGCAAATCCATAACAATAGACTAGGGCGGATGTCACCTTTACTGGTGAATATCCAAGCCTTTGTCATCGTTGGTTTTTTATTCCTTTTACTCGGAAGCAATGCCGGTTATGCCGAAGAATCTCTGCAAAAAATAATTGACCAAACACCAGTAAATGGCACTCTAAAGCTTGATGGTAAAACATATGAAGGCAATATTGTTATTTCTTCACCCATTACTATTATTGGCACAGAGAAAACCGTTATAAAAGGTGAAGGAAAAGGGAATGTCATCACTGTTAAAGCGCCCGGTGTTACCTTGAAGAACTTTACTGTAACTAATAGTGGTCAGGATCGAAATTCTGGTGAGGAATACGCAGGCATTAAACTAATGGAGGATGGAAACACCGTAGATCATATTAAAATTACCGATACCTTCCATGGTGTATATTTAAGTCAATCACATCATAATGTGATCAGCAACATTACTGTTATTGGTAAAGAAAACGGTGAAGTTGCAGGGCAAGGAAATGGTATTCAACTTTATTATTCCAATCAAAATGAGTTAATAAATAATTATATAGAAGGAACACGAGATGGAATTTTCTTTGATTATTCCAGTCAAAATATTTCAAAGGGTAATGATATACGTCGTACAAGATATGGATTACATTACATGTACTCAGATGAAAATAGATTTATAAAAAATAGATTCAGTTACAATATTGGTGGAGCAGCCATCATGGAATCTAGGGGAACGATTTTAGAAGACAACCAATTTGTTTTAAATCAAGGAACGCGTTCATACGGTTTGTTGATGCAATCAACGAATGACACTGTTATAACAGGTAATCTCTTTTTTCAAAATCAAAGAGGGATTTACTTTGATCAATCTCAAAAAGCGATTGTTAAAGACAATGAATTTTTACAAAACCAGATAGGTGTTGAAGTTTGGGCATCTTCTGCAGACCAAGTATTCAGTGGCAACAAATTTTCAAATAATATTGCTAGCGTGCTTGCATTTGGCGGGAAAGATAATAATCTGTGGTCTGAAAATGGCAAAGGAAATGATTGGGGTAATTCTAATTCAGTTCTTGACTTAGATCAAAATGGAATCGGGGATTATCCTGTTGAATATAAATCCTCACTATATCAACTGGTAGAGGATAATGAATTGGCTTACTTATTCCTTAAAAGTCCGGCTATCAAAATATATGAGAAAATGAATGAAGTATTAAATAAGAAAGAAGTTATGGTTATTGATGAATTTCCGTTGGTGGAACATGGAGTTTTGGGGGAAGATAATAATCTCTATATGATTTTTCTTATATTAATTATAGTAGGTAGTCTTTACTGGAAAAGAAAAAGGAGAAGAGCGTAATGAATTATATTTGGAAGGAATGGAAGGAGCAATCGAGGGGTAAAGGGATTTGGCTAGCACTTCTAATGGTCATTCTTTTATCAATCTTTATTTTACTAGAAGCACGTACATTACCGTCTGAGCATGGTTTTACAGTTTTTCTTCTTTCTTTATATGAAATGAATATCTTTATCTTACCGTTATTAAGTATCTTTATTGCTTCCTTTTCTATCATACAAGAAAAAGAATTAAAAACGTTGATGATTTTAACGACAAAGAAGGAATCTTTTACCAGCTTTTTATTTAAAAAGAGTATGGCTGTTCAATCTGTCATCTTAGGGGTATTTATTGTCTGGTATTTTGTGTTTGCAGTAGTCATGAAGTTTTTCTTCTATTTTAATATTAGTCAATTTATGGCTTTTCTAATGGCAGTGATATTTTTAATTATTATTTTTAATCAAATTGGCTTATTTTTAGGCAGTATTTGTAATACGAGAATGCAGTTGATCGGCGCTAACATTTTTACATGGTTTTTATTTGTGTACCTTGCAGATTTATTGTTCTTATATCTGCTGCCAACGGTAACCTATGATAATGTACAGATATTTTCAATCTTTTTCTTTTTAGACCCAATCCATGCTATTCCGTTCTATTTAGAAACATCATTAGGAGTATTTTCAACGGATCACATGTCACGCCTAATGGAAAAAATGGTGTGGGCGTCGCCTGTCATGTTTATTGTTATTGATCTCATTGTCTGGGTGGCTCTTTCTTTCGTATTCAGTATTTTATTAAAAGGAAAGGGTGATAGAATTTGATTGAAATCCGCGAGGTATCACATTCCTATCAAAAAAAGAAGGTCTTAGATTCGGTTAATCTAGTTGTTGAAAAAAATGAACTATGTGCCTTAGTCGGCAGAAATGGTGCTGGAAAATCAACGCTCATTCATTTAATGTTGGACCTATTGCCTTTAAAAACTGGAACGATTCAGTTGAATGGAATTCCTGTACAAAAGCCAGGTTGGAAAAAGACAGTTTCCTATTTACCTGAGAAATTCCAACTTTATCCGAATTTGACTGGTGAGGAAAATTTGAGATTTTTTGCTTCTTTGGAAGATGGTACAGTTAATGAGGCTAAATTAGAGGAAAAGTTAAAGCTTGTTAGGTTGTGGGAAGATCGAAAGGAACAGGTTTCCGGTTATTCAAAAGGGATGCTGCAGCGCCTTGGACTTGGGATCATGCTTTATTTTGATACAGAACTTTTAATTTTAGATGAGCCAACGAGTGGGCTGGATCCAATCGGTCGAATTGAGATTTTATCAATCTTAAAATCATTAGAGAATAAAACGATCTTACTCTCTTCACACCATATTGATGAAATCAACCAAATTTGCTCCCATGTAGCTTACTTAAAAGATGGGAAAATGGAAAAATATACGGTGGGCGATTTTGAAACGAAAATATTAAATGAAGGAGCTCTTGTATGAAAAAAATTTTAACATTTTTGATGGGATTATTTGTGCTAACGGGTTGCAATGGCGGTGGAAATTATAATATTGAGGTTGCCGAAGCACCGCTTTATAAACCAGATAATACTCCCGCAGCATTTTCATTTAAAATTTTAGAAGGAGAAAAAGCGGCTGAAGGATTAGAGGTTAAGGCTTTATTCGAAATGGAAAAGATGGACCATGGCTCTATTCAAGTGAACCTTAAAGATCAAGGGGAAGGCGTTTATGGTGGTGAAGTTGCGCTTCCTATGGGTGGAGATTGGCAAGCCTTATTAACGATTAAGAATGGTAATAAGACAGCTGAAAAGCTTGTGAAATTTACAGTTGAAGAACCAGTTGCGACAGTGACTACATTACCGGAAGGTGTAGTTGCAACGGTTAACGGCGGAGAAATTAGTGATGAAGACATTAAGTTTTATGAGGCAATCAATACCATTCAAATTGAAATGTATCGTGAAGCAGATAAAACTAAATATAAAGGTAAAGAATTAGAAGAAGCTATGAAGTACTGGGATGCTCAGATCGCAGCTGCGAAAAACAAAAATACGTTATTAACTCAGGTTATTCGACTTCGGGCTATGGTTCTTTTAGCAGAAGAAAAAGGACATCAAGCTTCACCTAATGAAATTCAAGCGAAATTAAACGAAACCAAAAATTCCTATAGAAATAGTGAAGTAGCACAAAAGTTGATCAAAGAGTTTGGCGAAGAAAAGTTCTGGTCTATCCAAGAAAAGCAACAGAAATCGATTGTACTAGTATCCAAGGTTCAGCAGGATGTTATTGATAAAGTAAAAGAAGCAAATCCTAAGGCAGAATCAAAAGAAGTTAATATGTTAGCAGAAAAGAAATATGAGGAATTATTAGTGTCACAGGTTAGTACATTGGATATTAAATTAAATAAATCATAATAGGAAGCAGGTTACTTGCTTCCTATTTTTAATATGTCTAGAAACGTTCATAAACAAAAAAGAAATGTGTGATGTTTATCACGATATTATTACTATGCAAACAGTAAAATTGCAGAGAATCGGATAATCTGAAACGGGGGAATCGAGTAATGCAGTGGTTTTTTACACCAGGGACTTGGCTTATTAATAAGTTTAGATATTCAGGGAAATTTTTTATTCTAGGTGTCATTGTTCTTATTCCGTTAATTTTACTTTCTTATTTTTTACTTTCAGAAATAAATAATAACATTAGTGAGGCAAGGGATGCCGTTAGTGGTGCAAAGTATAATAATGAATTAAAGACATTTTTACAATTCACACAGCAGCACCGTGGTATGGCTTCAGGATATTTAAATGGAAATCAAGCATTTAAGGACAAAATGCTCGATGTAGAAAATAAACTAACAAAGCAAATAGATACAATAGATAAAATGGATAGAGAAGTTGGCGAGAAATTCAATACAACTGAACAATGGTCACAGCTAAAAAGTCAGTGGCAGTCCATTCCAGAAAACGTATTTTCAATGAATGGCTCGGAAAGTTTTAAGGTTCATACAGAGCTCACAGGGCAAACGATGGAATTAATAAAGGATACAGCTGACGCTTCAAAACTCAAAGTCGTTCCTCAATTAGATTCTAGCTATTTAATGGACTCTATTGTTAACCAACTTCCACTATTAACCGAGACGATGGGGCAGGCACGGGCAAAAGGGACTGCAGCGGCTACGAAAAAAATCATTACAGATGAAGAAAAATTACAGCTTGTTTCATATGTAAGCACGATTGAAGATCTTTCAAGAAATATTGAAAGAGCCTATACTATCATCCAATCTGAAAATCCATCCGTCGCTAAAAAGCTGGAAAAAGCCTATCAAGCATCTCAACAGGCAACGCTTGAGTTTCTTGATGTTTTTGAAAATAAAATCATTAACGTAGTCGATATTGAATCTGGACCGTTTTTTGATATGGCTACGAAGACCATAGATGCAAGCTTTGCGTTATATGAATTGGAAACCAAGGTTTTAAATCAACTCTTAT
>JAENZK010000207.1 GCA_016841285.1 Guptibacillus hwajinpoensis
ACGAAGTGATAAAACCAACGCAATTTATTTATCATCAGGATGGTCTTCATTACGGGGTCACTGACTTCGCTCTTTCAGATGAACTTTATCAAATGGTGATGAATCTTAATTCGTTGGAGTATGAATATATCACTTTTTCACCACCGGAGCAATTGGAACCCATGTTGTTGCAGGATAGCAGTTTGGAAATGATATTTCCAGTTAATATACCTATCAATATTTCCAACTATATTATGGGACCGATTAAACAGGAGTGGGATATTAAATATTTCGATCGTATGATTGTGAGCCTTTCTAAAGAGCCCTCTCTTTACTTGATCTCTTCCGCTGCAGATCAGGCGATAAAATTGAAGGTTGATCAAAATGGGGCAAACAATATTAACGAGTTGTTACTTAAAAGTAATGATAAAAACGCAACCTATTTTACAGTTAGTGGAAACAAAGACCACACTTTATATTTACCTGAACAGCGTATAGCTGTAAAACAGCTTGCTTTTTCAACTCAAAATATTTCATCTTCTGATTTTAAAAATGCGTTGTTTAATGATCCAAATACTCTGAAACAATATCGATTAAATAATGGTGAGGAATCCTTTACCGATGGAACAAGAGCTTTAGAAATTACACAAAATCAAGAAATGATGAGATTTGTAAACCCAGCTAATCCGGAAGTGTACGAGCTGGAACCTGAAGAAATGATTTTAAAATCAATTGAGTTTATTAATGATCATTCAGGCTGGACAGATTCCTTTATTCTTATGGATTGGAGTAGAACAAATCACAATGTCAATTTTCAGTTAATGGTTAATGGTTCTCCTGTCTTTGATGAGAATGGTACAACAAAGATTTATGAGTCATGGCGTGAAAATGAAATTTATGAATATGTTCGTTCTTTAACTAATCTCCGATTTAGTATAGATAGTGAGCAAAAACAAGTAATTTTACCATCAGGTAGAGAGCTTCTTAGTTATTTATCACAAGTCAAGCCTAATTTTACATTGAGTTCACTAGAGGCTGCGCTAGTAGGCTATGATTTTATAAATGAAAAAAATAATACAACTGTGGCAACGGTTAAACCAAAGTGGTATATAAAATATGACGGAAAGTGGGAAAAAGTAGATATTCCTAGTACGTCTATTAGTCAAGGAGGAGGTAAGCTTGGATTGGAGTAAAACGAAGACTATTTTTATTCTAATTTTTCTTGTCCTTGATTTGTTCTTAGTATTTCAAATTATTGAGAAAAGAACGACTGCCCAACTTGAATATATAACAGAGTCCACAATTGAAGAACAATTAGAAGCGGATGAGATCACATACGTTGACCTTCCGAAAGAAGTCGAACGTGAGTCTTATATAACCGGAAAAAGGAAAAGGTTTATATCACCAGATTTACTAAAACTGTCGGATCAAAAAGTTTCATTATTAACACCGGAGTGGATTGTATCTAAGTTGATCGAGCCTGTTTCGCTTCCTAATACAGATATCGAGCCATTTTTGCAGGATTTTCTAAAGGATCATGTGATTTCAGGCCATTCCTATAAGTATTGGGGCTGGAATAAGAAAATAAATAAGCTGATTTTTTTCCAAACTTATCGAGGAAGACCTCTTTATTTCAACGAAAATGCGATGCTTTCGATTCAGTTAAATGCGGACAATGAAATTACGAGCTATGAGCAAACGATGCTGACGAATATAAAAGAAATTAAAGAGGAAGGGTCAAATCAAGAAATTTTACCTCCTCTTAAAGCAATCGAAAATTTATACAATAACGATTATTTGACATCTGTCGGACATATAACCAAGGTAGAATTAGGATACTACAAAAATGTTCCATTATCAGGTGATGTTCAAATATTCGTTCCCACATGGCATATCACTGTTGACAATAATGATGATTTTTTTGTTAATGCCATCGACGGACAAGTACTTGAATTAATTCAAACTGGAGTTGGAGAAAATGAGTTTGCATTTTAGTGTACTCGCCAGTGGCAGTACAGGAAACGCCTTTTATATCGGAACAGACAAAGCAAAATTACTTGTAGATGCAGGGTTTAGTGGGAAACAAATGGAGAGTCTAATGGCAACTGTAAATCTTGACCCAAGAGACTTAGATGGATTATTAGTCACTCATGAGCATAGTGACCATATTAAAGGGCTGGGTATATTGGCCAGAAGGTATAAATTACCGATCTATGCGAATGAGAAGACGTGGAAGGCTATGGAGGGATTAATCGGCGCCATCCCAACAGAGCAAAAATTCACCTTCGATGTAGGGTCTATTCAAACATTTGCTGATATTGATGTAGAATCATTTGGGGTATCCCATGATGCTGCAGAGCCCATGTTTTATTGTTTCCACAGTGGGGAAAAAAAGGTAACTATTGTTACAGATCTAGGATACGTAAGCGATCGAATTAAAGGTACTATTCGCAATTCAGACGTTTTTATTTTTGAAGCTAATCATGATGTTGAAATGTTAAGAATGGGTCCCTATCCTTGGAATGTAAAACGCCGTATCCTTAGTGATGTCGGTCATGTTTGCAACGAGGATGCTGGCCTTGCCTTAGCAGATTGCATCGGTGATAAAACAAAGCGTATTTATTTGGCACATTTAAGTAAAGATAATAACATTAAAGATTTAGCAAGAATGTCTGTTTCACAGACATTGCAGGAAAAAGGATTTGCTGTCGGCGAGGAGTTTAAGCTTTACGATACAGACCCAAAAGTACCCACAAAACTTGCGGTGGTGTAGAAGAAAAGCGGAAGCCACCCGTTTAGCGCCGTTCGGACTGGACTGAGCCGGAGGAGATAAAGGAAACACAACGAACGAAGTGAGTTGATGTTGACTTATCGTACGGAGGTGAAGGAAGTCTCGCTAGGCGCTGGGAGGCTGGAGCTAGACAAAGAAAAGCGGAGGCGACTGTTAAGCGACGAAAAAACTGGAGCGCATCGACTGAGATAAAGGATATCCGGCGATGAACGGAGTGATTCCACTGTTGTTGACTTATCGTAGGGAGGTGGGTGAAGTTTTACGAGTTGCTAGGAGCCGAAGCTAGACAGAGAAAAGCGGAGGCGACTGTTAAGCGACGAAAAAACTGGAGCACGACGACTGAGATATAAGAAACACGATGAACGAAGTGAATCGATGTTGACTTATCGTAGGGAGGCGGGTGAAGTTTTACGAGTCGCTAGGAGCCGGAGCTAGCCAAAGAAAAGCGGAGGCGCTTGAGGTAAAAAATGAGTAGTAACAGCTCAGATCGCACATCCTAGAAATATCATTCATCAGCGAAAGGATTGGTGAATCGTAGTGGGATATATTAATGACGATTATGAAAACAGAAGGAAGAATGGCAGCCGGGGAGGATTTTTTATAGCATCACTAGTTGGTGCAGTTTTAGGGGCATTAATCATCATTTTTACAATACCAACCTTATTGAAATATGATGTTCTCCCATATAACTTGGTACCAAAAGGGGCTACGACAGAGCAGGCAGCTGAAGCTCCAACTCAGGGTGGACCTGGATCAGCCCAAAACGTAAATGTAAATATTTCATCTGCCGTTACGGATGCCGTTCATAAAGTATCGGATGCAGTAGTTGGTGTTATTAACATTCAGGAAACCGGCTTTTGGCAAGACACCAGTGAAGTTGGAACTGGGTCAGGTGTCATCTATAAAAAGGAAAATGGGAAAGCCTTCATTGTAACAAACCATCATGTTATTGCAGGAGCAACAAATGTTGAGGTCAGCTTAAGCGATGGCGAACGAGTTCCAGCCAAAGTGCTAGGAAGCGACGAATTGATGGATTTAGCTGTAATCCAAATTGATGCTGCTAAAGTTAAAGCTGTAGCTGAAATTGGCACATCGGAAAATTTAGTCGTCGGCGAACCTGTGCTGGCAATTGGTAACCCACTTGGGCTGCAATTTTCTGGGTCAGTTACTCAAGGAATCATAAGTGGTGTTGAAAGAACAATTCCTCAAGACTTTAATAAGGATGGAATACCTGATTGGCAGGCTGAAGTTCTTCAAACAGATGCTGCAATCAACCCTGGTAACAGTGGTGGTGCACTTGTTAACATTTCAGGTCAGGTTATTGGAATTAACTCAATGAAGATTGCCGAGCAAGCTGTTGAAGGTATTGGTTTAGCGATCCCAATTGATAGCGCAATTCCAGTAATTGAAGACCTAGAGAAATTCGGAGAAGTTCGTCGACCATTTATGGGCGTGGGGCTAAGATCATTAAATGAAATTCCTAGTTATCATTGGCAAGAAACATTAAAATTGCCTAAGAAAATAGATAAAGGTGTCTTCATTGTAAGTGTTATGCCAAACTCTCCAGCTTCAAACGCCGGCTTAAAAGAGCTAGACGTAATTGTAGAGCTAGACGGTAAACCAATTGTCGATGTGCTTGAGTTACGTAAACATCTTTATATTGATAAAGATATTGGCGATTCTATGGAAGTAACCTATTATCGTGATGGAAAGAAATTCAAAACAACAATGAAATTAACACAACAAGAAACATATTAATTTGAATCTGTAGAGCTAAAGGGGGATCAATCATCCACAAGTTATTACCAATGTGGATAAATTGACCTCCTTTTTTTGATGGTAAGGGATTGTGGATTATGTCTAATCATGTAAAATAATTGATAGTGGTTTTGTTAGTTTAAATTTTGTGGATAGAGGGTGAATAAGGATGATTAAATGCTGTGAAGAACACGTTGAATTAGCGTTAGAAATAATAGTTGATGAATATGAAGTTGCACCTACAATAGAAAAGATAGAAGGAAATGACTTATCAACAACCTGTGAATATTGTCAAAATACCGCAGTATATGTTGTGTCGAACTAACATTCGTGCACAAGATACGGAAGTGGTTTTGTGGATATGTGGATAAATATTGTGGATAACTTGTTTATAGCAGGGGGATAGATGTGAATATCTCAATTTTCAGTGTTGGAAAACTAAAAGAGAAATATTTGAAGCAAGGGATCGATGAATATTTAAAAAGATTAGGATCCTATGCAAAAGTAGAAATCATCGAAGTAGCGGATGAAAAAGCACCGGAAAACTTAAGCGAAGTTGAAATGGAGCAGGTTAAGGACAAAGAGGGAGAACGCATTCTTGCTAAAATTTCTGATGACACATATGTCATTATTTTAGCAATCCAAGGGAAAATGCTTTCTTCAGAAGAGCTAGCGAGGGAAATTGATCAATTAGCAACATACGGGAAAAGCAAAATTGCTTTTATCATCGGTGGCTCATTAGGATTAAGCAAAGCAGTCGAAAAGCGGGCAGATTACGCCTTATCATTTTCTAAAATGACTTTTCCCCATCAATTGATGCGGCTTGTGTTGGTGGAGCAGATCTATCGGGCTTTTAGGATCAATAGGGGGGAACCGTATCATAAGTAGATGAGGTTTTTTAGCAAATGCCTCTCCTTAAGAATGGGAATGATAAAATGTTTCCGCATCTGGGAACATGAGGGTCCGCTCCTATCGGTTGGTTGGGGAGTCAGGTTATGCACCCAATCCTATAATTAGACGGACAAATTTCGCTTATTTGGAAAATTGCTTTAAAAGTGGCTTAAATAGGCGGAGAGATTCCGCTTATTGACTCAAAAGACGTGAAAATAGGGAGTTTTGGCTTACATAATCGGAAAACCTCCCCTTAAATCCCCCGAAATGAGGTCAATTCTAAATTTAACTGAAAAATCTCCGCCTATTTTAGTTTCGCTGGTTACTCAATTAAGGACATGCCTTCTTATTTTAGATAAGTTGAGAGAAGGGGATGGTTTTCATTTTTTGCTGAAACCTTTGTGATGCAGCTATTTGGATATATAAGAGTTTAATGGATGAAAGAGAAATTTGAAGATTAGGGGATATGTATTATGACGAACGATATGGTGCTAGGACAAGTGGAAGTGGTTCGAGCCATTACTCTTCAAAAGGTGGAATCTATTACAGAAGATGTGGCTGATATTATGCCTAAGGGATTTAACAATACGATCCGGTGGAACGTTGGTCATATTTTAATCGTTCAGGACCAGCTTGCTTCGAACTTTGCGGGACTGCCGCAACAACTATCTTCGGAATTTATCACCCTATTTGGTAATCGGTCGAAACCAAGCGAATGGCAAGTAGAACCTCCAACGTTGCAAACCTTATCCTATGAATTAAAAAAGCAAACTGCCTACATTAAGGAATCTCTTGGTAACCGTCTGCAGGAAAAGGCAATAAAACCCTTTGTACGGCTTGGTTTTAAGATGGAAACAATCGGTGAAATTCTAACGTTTAGTTTACACCATGAAGGAATGCATACGGGAGTTATTTATGCAATTCAACGGGCAATTGAAGGTTCCAACAGTTGAAGAAGTAGTAGTGAGGGTGGCAAGACAATCACTTTTTATAAACTTTAGGTATAGGCATAAATTCCAATAATCCAGCGTATTTATATTTATCCCGCTAAATAGATGCGGTTTTTAATACGATTTTAAACTCTATTTGGATTTCTGCCTGCCCCCCACAGAGCAAAGGGGGGGTGAATTGATGGCTGGTCAATCCTCGGAATTTATTTAGAGCTAGGAGAAGAACCTCTAGCTCTTTTGTGCTCTGTTAAAAGGTAAGGCGCGTTATAAAAGATCTTGCCCAGTTATCGAATAAAATAACGGCCTAAAAGATTGCCAACTAGAAAAATTGGGATGAAGATCAGACTAACCGGGAGACTGGTGAATATCAACTGCCAGTCCAGCTGTCCATAGTCAGCTAAAGAATAATATGTTAGGAGGCAGTAAGGGATCAGGAGGAACAGTGACGTTAGGATGCCAGGCGTGTAGCTCCTAAACATGATAGTTTGAATAATATGCATGAATGCCTGCAAAACAAATAAATTAAGAATAGCTGTAAATAAAAGAAAGTTCCCTCCATTAAATGAATAATGGGCGGTTATCAATGCAGTGAATGAGATAAACAGTAAAATCCATGCAGCCGAAACAGCAAGCTGGGCAGCAGTTGAACCTAGTTTCTCCCTCATTCTAAATGTTAGTTTGACGAATTTAGTTTTCGGATAATTGTTTTTGTTTGCATTCATGGAAGATTCAATGGTTATGATCTCTTCTAAGTCATGGAAAATAAATATGATAGGAAACAACCAAATTAATGTTTTAAGATCTAAAAATTGGTGGAGTGCCCCTAGCATCTTTTGTTTGCCTCCTTTTAGTTGGTACGATTTTGTTTTCCCCAAGACCTGCTGTCTGCAGTCGTTTGTATATATTATGGGACAGGATATAAAAGTATGATAAGGTTACTAAAGAGATTTTTTCAATATACCCAACCTTAATTAGAATCCTTGTGTGATAATCCCGTTAGAAGCTGCCCGCCAGCTAATTTTTGATAATGAGCCAGGGAAATCAATGGAAAAACATATTCATAACAATGATAATTAATATAAAAGGATCCTGCCATTCCCCTCCCTTTTGGGTAGGTCGCCGTCCAATCCTTTTCTTTTTTATCCACTAAAAAAGCTGCACCGTTTTCAATTTCAGGAGTTACACTAGTTGCAGCACAGATGAGTGTGTCAAGGGCCCATGCGGTATGTGTGCGGGTACTTTCGCCCAACGGCACATAACAATTTTTAATATCACTTTTACACGATTCTCCCCACCCGCCGTCGGGATTTTGAATTTTCCGCAACCAAGTTAGAGCCTTTTGAATAGCGGGATGACTTGCAGAAACCCCAACCGCAATCATTCCTGTTACAGCCGCCCATGTGCCATAAATATACACGCCCCAGCGCCCAACCCAGGAACCATCTGAATTTTGATGCTTCAACAGCAAACGAATCCCTCGTTTCACCATGGGATGGTGTTGATACAAATTTGTATAGTTACCAAAGAACTCTAAAGTCCTTCCTGTTAAATCAACTGTCGATCGATCAATTAATAAATCTTTTCCCCCGTCTATCAGTAACAAGTTCAATATTTTTTTAGCCACATTCTTTTCGAAGGCCGCCCAACCACCATCATTGTTTTGCATGGAAATGAGCCAGTTTACTCCACGATCCCATGCTTGACGGTATTCAACTTGCTTTAAGGCCAAAGTACGTATCGCCCGGAGTGCAGCTGTTGTGTCGTCAATATCAGGGTGGATTGTGTTCATGTCTGCAAATCCCCAACCTCCCGGTAACAGGTTCGGTTCATGAATGACCCAATCTCCGTATTTGAGATGCTGACGGGATAGAATATAATGATTTGCCTTTTGAATCGTGTTAGATGAATAGGGAGCTCCGGCTTCTTGGAGAGCATAATTGATTAATGTC
>JAENZK010000208.1 GCA_016841285.1 Guptibacillus hwajinpoensis
TTCCGGGTAAGAGGTCGAAAAGTCCGGGTAAAGCGCCACATTTTCCGGGTAAGAGGTTGAAATTTCCGGGTAAAGTGACACAAATTCCGGGTAAGTGATCGAAATTTCTGGGTAAAGCAGTCAAACTTCCGGGTAAGCAACCGGAATCTCCGGATAAAGCAGCTCAAGTTAGGTTGATGCATCCGAATCGAATTGAAAAGCGCCAAAATTTCCCGGGTAAAAACCGCAACTCAACGATACAACCACAGTACCGGGGTTAATTTTATAAAAAGCAAATCGAAATTGGGGGAATCAAATCATGAGCATTCAAAAAGTGATGGTAATTGGGGCAGGACAAATGGGGTCTGGGATTGCACAAGTATGTGCGATGGCGGGCTTCGATGTGATTTTACAAGATTTAAAACAAGAATTCTTAGACCGCGGTATGGGAGTAATCAATAAAAACTTGCAGCGCCAAGTTGACAAAGACCGCTTAACCTCTGACGAAAAGGATGCAATCATTTCACGCCTGCAACCGTCCACAGACATCCAATCAGCCAGTGAAGTGGACATCGTGATTGAAGCAGCGGTTGAAAATATGGAAATTAAAAGCAGCATTTTCAAGCAATTAGATGAAATTGCGCCGGCCCACACCATTTTGGCAACGAATACATCTTCACTGCCAATAACCGAGATTGCGGCTGTGACCAAGCGTCCGGAAAAAGTAATCGGTATGCATTTTATGAATCCGGTTCCGGTAATGAAGCTTGTTGAGATCATTCGTGGCCTCGCAACGGCGGATGAAGTGTATCAGGCGATCGAAGATATGACGAAAAAGTTGAACAAAGTGCCGGTTGAAGTAAATGATTTTCCAGGCTTCGTTTCCAACCGCGTGCTAATGCCGATGATTAATGAAGCAATTTACACTGTTTATGAAGGGGTCGCAACTCCTGAAGCGGTGGACGAAGTGATGAAGCTTGGCATGAATCATCCTATGGGGCCGTTAACGCTAGCGGACTTCATTGGACTCGACACTTGCCTGTACATTATGGAAGTTCTTCATGAAGGATTCGGTGATGACAAATACCGTCCATGTCCGTTGCTACGTAAATATGTAAAAGCAGGCTGGTTAGGTAAAAAATCAGGTCGCGGCTTTTATAAATATGAATAAGATAAAATCAAATGCGCCTTGGCGTATTTGTGCCCAGATTTTTTCGAGCTTGCTCGAAAAACCACCTTTGAAAATCTGAGGCATCCGCCGGAGGCTTTAACTTTATTCAGTAAGGGTTTGTACCCTAACTGAATAAAATACTGCTTGAATACATCCCACCACCTATAGAGGTGGAGGACTTCTTCTGAATAAAGTTAAATAGACTTTGGGCGCTTTTGCGCAAAATGATCTTACAAGCACGACTAGGGCCAAAAAAAAGGCGGGGCATGCGGCAAACTCAGACGACTCCGCCCCTCTTTACAAAGTTGAACTGAGCGCTCACTCATCAAAAAAATGCTTGTTCATTCATTTTCAGCAGAAAAGGCGCCAAGGAGGACACGACGCTATGGATCTAAGATTTACAGAAGAACAAGAAATGATGCGAAAAATGGTCCGAGATTTAGCCCAAACTGAAATTGCCCCTTTCGTTGAAAGAATGGAAGAGCACGATGAGTTTCCAACAGAAATACTGAACAAAATGGCTGAGCTTGGTTTGATGGGAATCACGATCCCTGAAGAGTACGGTGGTGCCGGGATGGATTACCCATCCTACGTTATCGCGATTAACGAAATTTCAAAGGTAAGTGCAACAGTGGGTGTGATTTTATCTGTTCATACATCGGTTGGAACAAATCCGATCCTTTACTTTGGAACGGAGGCGCAAAAGCAAAAATATGTAAGGAAGTTGGCCAGTGGTGAGTATCTAGGAGCGTTCGCATTGACAGAACCTAATGCCGGTTCAGATGCGGCAAGCCTTAAAACACGTGCTGTAAAAGATGGGGACAATTATTTATTAAACGGTTCAAAAATTTTCATCACAAACGGTGGTGAGGCGGACACCTATATTGTTTTTGCGATCACGGATGCTGAAAAAGGTACAAAAGGCATTTCTGCTTTCATAGTAGAAAAAAATACACCAGGCTTAATTATCGGCAAAAATGAGCACAAAATGGGGCTTCACGGTTCAAGAACGGTAGTGTTAACGTTCGAGGATTGCAAGGTACCAACCGAGAATCTCCTCGGAGCTGAAGGGGAAGGCTTCAAAATTGCGATGAGCAATCTTGAATACGGACGCATCGGCATCGCTGCCCAAGCGCTTGGAATTGCGGAAGCCGCTTTAGAAGCGGCAGTCAACTATGCCAAAGACCGCAAACAATTTGGCAAACCAATTGCTCTCCAGCAAGGCATTGGCTTTAAGCTTGCCGATATGGCGACAGCGGTTGAAGCTGCAAGACTATTAGTCTATCGCGCTGCCTATTTAAAATCGCAACGAATACCATGCGGGCAGGAAGCATCCATGGCGAAGCTTTTTGCATCAAGAACGGCGATGGAGGTTGCAACAGAAGCAATTCAAGTATTCGGTGGCTACGGCTATACGAAGGAATATCCAGTTGAGCGCTATTTCCGCGACGCGAAAATTTGTGAAATTTACGAAGGTACGAGTGAGATTCAGCGAATTGTGATTAGCCGAAAATTGACTACAGATTAAATACCATCGCTGGGTGTCAGACTTTCAGTGGTAGTAAGCTCAAAAAAATATAGGTGCCAATACGCCAAGTTGTATATGATTTTAAAGGTTTTTAGAAGACAAGGGGACAAATAAGGGGTTATTTGCAAAATAATTATTTTACATTAGTTATGATCGTTTGTTGACTGAGCGAGCCCTCAGTCAGAATCTGATACGCATATCTGATTTATTTTTACAAAAAAATTAAAAATCTAGGGGGACGTAAAAATGAATTTCCAATTATCTGAAGAACATGAAATGCTACGCAAAATGATTCGCGAATTTGCAAACGAGGTGGTCGCACCAACAGCGGCTGAACGTGACGAAGAGGCGCGTTTTGATCGTGAAATTTTCGACCAAATGGCGGAACTTGGCTTAACGGGGATTCCATGGCCGGAGGAATACGGGGGCAGCGGCTTCGATTATTTAGCTTATGTTATTGCAGTTGAAGAGCTTTCCCGCGTTTGCGCGTCAACAGGGGTAACATTGTCAGCACATGTTTCATTAGCAGGCTGGCCGATTTTTAAATTCGGTTCAGAAGAGCAAAAGCAAAAATATTTACGCCCAATGGCGGAAGGTAAGAAAATCGGTGCTTACGGCTTAACAGAACCAGGTGCGGGCTCTGATGCTGGCGGCATGAAGACAAACGCTAGATTAGAGGGCGATGAGTATATTTTAAATGGATCCAAAATCTTTATTACCAATGGCGGAGTTGCCGACACTTATGTTGTGTTCGCGGTAACAGATCCAGAGCAAAAGACAAAAGGCGTCAGTGCGTTCATTGTTGAAAAAGACTTCCCAGGCTTCTCTGTAGGTAAAAAGGAAAATAAACTGGGCATTCGTTCATCACCTACAACAGAAATTATTTTCGAAGACTGTCGTGTTCCAAAAGAAAATCTACTTGGAAAAGAAGGCGACGGCTTTAAAATTGCGATGATGACACTGGATGGTGGCCGAAACGGAATCGCGGCTCAAGCCGTTGGAATCGCGCAAGGTGCCCTAGACGCAGCGGTTGCTTATGCAAAAGACCGCAAGCAGTTCGGTAAACCAATCGCATTACAGCAAGGAATCGGCTTCAAACTCGCAGATATGGCAACAGCGATTGAAGCTTCAAGACTATTAACCTATCAAGCGGCATGGAAAGAGTCGGCCGGCGTACCATACGGTCAAGCATCGGCTATGGCAAAATTAATGGCTGGTGACACGGCAATGAAAGTGACAACGGAAGCGGTTCAAGTGTTCGGCGGCTACGGCTATACAAAGGAATATCCAGTAGAACGCTTCATGCGCGATGCGAAGATCACGCAAATTTACGAAGGAACACAAGAAATACAACGTCTAGTAATTTCAAGAATGTTGATTACTGACTAATTTCTATGACGTTTTAGTGAAAATAATCGCGATTCCGGACTTAATGTGGTAAGTTTTTGTTTAAAATAAAGTATATTATCCAAGATTACCATAATATTGTCGGGAAACGATTCGTTATTGTCCGGTACTGGGGTTTTATTGTCTGAAATGGGTGTTTTATTGACCGCAGATCAGGAGTTATTGTCCGATTGACGTTTTTTTACAAATCGAAGGGCGATTCAGCGCAGTAAACCCCAGTACCAATTGCATTTCTTTTCCCAAGAAGGAGTGGAATGTTTTGACAACAAAACGTGAAGTACTTGCTTCTGTCAAAGACGAGAAGCTGATTCAAAAAAGACGGGATCAAATGATAAAGGGTGCTGTAAAGCTTTTTATAAAAAAAGGCTTTCACCGGAGCACAACGAGGGAGATTGCTAAAGCGGCCGGCTTTAGCATCGGTACGCTTTATGAATATATACGAACAAAAGAGGATGTTCTCTATTTAGTTTGTGATTCCATTTATGACCAGGTACAGGAGAGGATGCAGCAGGTCATTGATACAGACCGCGGCAATTTGGAAAGTCTCCGCTATGCAGTAACTGCGTATTTTAAGGTTATGGATGAGATGCAGGACGAGGTTTTGGTTATGTATCAGGAAGCCAAATCGTTGACGAAGGATGCGCTACCTTACGTATTGAAAAAAGAGCTTGAAATGGTCGGCATGTTCCAAACCGTGATCAAGGGGTGTGTTCACAATAAGGAGCTTGATCTGAGTGAGCGCGAGATTGAGTTAATTGCTCATAATATTTTTGTCCAAGGCCAAATGTGGGCATTCCGCCGCTGGTTCTTGAAAAAAATGTATACACTTGAGGAATATACAGAGCTACAAATTAACCAATTGTTATTTGGGGTAAAGGGCAAAGAAAAGGGATCTGTTTAGTTTCCGGGTAAACGTCGGATTTTCCTGGTAAAGCAGCACAAAATTCGGGGAAATGGCGAAAATTTACGGGTAAAGCGTCAGAATTCCTGGTAAGCGATCGGATTTTACGGGTAAAGCAGCACAAAATTCGGGTAAGTGGCGCAAATTTACGGGCAAAGCGTCAGAATTCCTGGTAAGCAACCAAAATTTCCGGGTAAAGAGCACAAAATTCGGGAAAGCCGCGAAAACTTCCGGATAAGTGTCCCGAATTCCCGATTATCCGGCCTATAAGTTGATAAATAGTGTTAAAGGGGGAGTTGAGACGATGAATACCGAAAAAGTGTATCGTCCGAAAAATCATGTTCGGTTTGTGACGGCATCGAGCCTATTTGATGGCCATGATGCATCCATTAATATAATGAGAAGAATCATTCAAGGTAGTGGGGCTGAGGTGATTCACCTGGGGCATAACCGCTCCGTTGAGGAAATTGTGAACGCTGCCATTCAGGAGGACGTACAAGGGATTGCGCTTTCTTCCTATCAAGGTGGGCATGTTGAATATTTTAAATATATGTATGATCTGTTAAAAGAACGAGGGGCCTCGCATATCCGTATTTATGGTGGTGGCGGCGGTGTTATTATTCCTAGGGAAATGAAGGAGCTCCACAATTATGGGATTGCCCGAATTTTTTCACCGGATGATGGCCGGGAATTAGGATTGCAGGGCATGATTCATCAAATGGTAGAGGAATGTGATTTTCCGACGGTGACACAGCTTTCTGAAGAGGAGCTTGAGAAGCTGAAGGCTGGCGACCACAAGACAATTGCTAAATGCATTACATTTGCGGAAAATGCGATAACGACTACGGATGAGGCAGCGGCTACAGCTCAAACCGTTCTTTCTAAGGTAAAAGAACTTGAGAAAAACGTACCGGTTGTCGGCATTACGGGAACAGGGGGAGCGGGAAAATCCTCATTAACAGACGAATTGATCCGTCGCTTTATTCATGAAATTCGAGAGAAAAAAGTCGCCATCCTTTCCATTGACCCAACCAAACAAAAAACAGGTGGCGCGCTTCTTGGGGACCGCATTCGTATGAATTCGATCTTCAACCCGCGTGTCTATATGCGAAGTCTGGCAACACGTGGTTCAAGAACAGAGCTTTCCGCGGCGATTAAAGAAGCAATTCAAGTTGTAAAGGCGGCCGGCTTTGACCTGATCATCGTTGAAACAAGCGGGATCGGCCAGGGTGATGCAGGCATTACTAATGTGACCGACGTTTCCATGTACGTGATGACAAGTGAATTCGGGGCGCCATCACAACTTGAAAAAATCGATATGATTGATTACGCCGATTTAATTGTTATAAATAAATTTGAACGTCAGGGATCAGAGGATGCCCTTCGTCAAGTTCGCAAGCAATATCAGCGCAGCCATAATCTTTTTGATAAAGAGCCAGAGGAGCTGCCGGTTTACGGAACGATTGCGAGCCAATTTAATGATGAAGGAACAAACACGCTGTTTGTCGCATTTCTTGAAACCCTTCAGAAAAAATTCGGTGGCGAGTGGTCGACAAAGCTGCAAAAAACAGACAAAGTCGTGAAGCAAAATATCAACATTCCAAACAGTCGTCGCCATTATCTTCGTGAAATTGCCGATATAGTTCGCAATTATCATAAACAAGCGGAGGAGCAAGTGAAAATCGCCCGTCAATTATTCCAAGTGACCGGCACACTTGAAGTATTAAAAACGAAAGAGACTAATAGTGAGGTTGTCGCGTCACTTGAGGCATTAAAGACTTCGATTGAAGAAAGGCTGACACCGGAATCTAAGAAAATTTTACAAGAGTGGCCGAGCCGCTTGAAGCAATATAGTGAAAAACAATTTGTGACGAAGGTTCGCGATAAGGAAATCGTGACGGAGTTGACAACAAAAAGTCTGTCCGGGCTTGATATTCCCAAGGTGATGCTGCCACATTACGAGGACTGGGGCGAAATTTTACGCTGGGTGTATAAAGAAAATACACCTGGATATTTCCCTTATACAGCGGGCGTGTTCCCATTCAAGCGTGAAGGGGAGGATCCGAAGCGTCAGTTTGCCGGAGAAGGTACACCTGAACGTACAAACCGTCGTTTCCACTATCTTTCCAAGGATGATGATGCAAAACGCCTAAGCACGGCCTTCGATTCGGTGACTCTTTACGGGGAAGATCCGGATTATCGTCCCGATATTTTTGGAAAAGTCGGCGAGAGCGGCGTTAGCATTTGTACATTGGAGGATATGAAGAAGCTTTATGCCGGCTTTGACCTTTGCGCACCATCCACATCGGTATCGATGACGATCAATGGTCCGGCACCAATCATTCTTGCCTTTTTTATGAATACAGCCATTGACCAGCAGGTTCGTAAATTTGAAGAGGAAAATGGAAGAATTCCAACTGTTGAGGAATTTGTAAAAATTAAAGAGTGGACACTGCAAACGGTTCGCGGAACGGTGCAGGCTGATATTTTAAAAGAAGATCAAGGTCAAAATACCTGTATTTTCTCAACAGAATTTGCGCTGCGGATGATGGGCGATATTCAGCAATACTTTATCGATCAAAAGGTTCGCAACTATTATTCTGTGTCGATTTCCGGCTACCATATTGCCGAAGCGGGAGCAAATCCAATTTCACAGCTTGCCTTTACATTATCAAACGGCTTTACGTACGTTGAGTACTATTTAAGCCGTGGTATGAATATTGATGATTTTGCGCCAAACCTATCATTCTTTTTCTCAAACGGACTTGATCCCGAATATACAGTGCTAGGTCGTGTCGCTAGAAGAATTTGGGCCGTGACGATGAAAAATAAATACGGGGCCAATGAGCGTAGTCAAAAGTTGAAGTACCATACCCAAACTTCCGGCCGTTCCTTGCATGCGCAGGAAATTGACTTCAATGATATTCGCACAACCCTGCAGGCGTTAATAGCCCTAATGGATAATTGTAATTCGCTTCATACAAATGCCTATGACGAAGCGATTACAACGCCGACAGAGGAATCTGTACGTCGGGCGATGGCGATTCAAATGATTATTACGAAAGAATTCGGATTAACGAAAAATGAAAATCCACTGCAGGGCTCGTTCATTGTAGAAGAGCTAACAGACATTGTTGAGGAAGCAGTTCTGCAGGAGTTTGAGCGCTTGAATGATCGCGGTGGCGTCTTAGGTGCGATGGAAACACAATACCAGCGCAGCAAGATCCAAGAAGAGTCGATGTACTATGAACATAAAAAACATAGCGGTGAGCTGCCGATCATCGGCGGGAACACTTACTTGAATCCGAACCCGCCATCAGA
>JAENZK010000209.1:0-5416 GCA_016841285.1 Guptibacillus hwajinpoensis
TGACCTCATCATCAGGTGTTTTCGGAACTACTGGCGAAAAGCCGACAATCGTTAAAGCACCTAACAGCTCTTTTTTATAATCAAAAATAGGGACACTAAAGGAAGAAACATGTTCTACCAACGGATCCTTTGAATAGGAAAAACAAGTTTTTAATATAGCTTTTTGCTCCTCTTCAAATTCTTTTCGCTTATTCTCCGGAACTTTACTTAATTCTTTCAGACGCCATTCCTTGATATAAACCAATTCCATAAAAGCAGCAAATACTTTTCCTGAAGAAGACATTAATGGCAGATGAGTTCCAATTTGCGCTCCTATATTTAGTCCATAATTGGCACTCCATATGTTTGCAACAACTGGCCCTTCGTGTGTCCATACAGCAAGTAAGGCGGTTAAAGAAGTATGACGATTGATTTCTTGTAAATATGGGGTAACCTTTCCAATCAGATCTTGGCTTCCTGTTGCTGCTTTACCGTATTGTATTAATTTACTTCCTAGACTATAGGCTCCATCTTTTTTATCACGATACAATAATCCAAGCTGTGTCAAAGTATTTAGATACTTATAAAGATTACTTTTCGTTATGCCAGTTAAATCCTGAAGCTCATTAAAACGAAGCGAGGGTCCATGCTCGACAATTAGGTCAATCAGCCCGATTCCTGTTTGTAATGATTGAATAACCGGAGCACTTTTTTGTTGTTCCATAGCTTTCTCCTTTTAACCTTATTTCACTGGTTCATTATAACAAAACTACATATGAAAAATATTACGATAAGCGTAATATATTATTTACATTATGCGTAAAAATCTATAAATAGAGAACATTGTTACTTATTTTAGAAAAAAATAAGAATTAAATCAACACCTAAAGTTTTAGTTTTCAGTATTTTAAATAAATTTAATATTTTTCGAACTTTGGTGTTGACAAAGTATGAAAAGATATTTTATTATTTTTCATATAGTGAACTGTGTTAACTATAACAGGACAAAATGTAAAACAATAAATAGAAAAGAGGTTAGACTATGAAACTTATTACTTTTACACAAAATGGCGTACAAAAGATTGGTGCACTAGAAGGTTCAAAGGTTATTGATCTACATGCAGCTTTTAAATCATTACTCCAGTCAGAAGGAAAGCTTCGTGCTAGCCAAATTGCTGATGCATACATTCCTGCCGTTGATATGAATGGCTTCCTGCAAGGTGGAAAGGAAAGTATGGAATTCGCAAAACAAGCAATTGAATTTGCTTTAAAAAATGAAAGCGCTATTCCGTTAATATTTGACAAAAACGAAGTGAAAATTGAGGCTCCGGTACCGGCACCAGGCAAAATGATCTGTGTTGGTCATAATTATCGTGAACATATTTTAGAAATGAAACGTGAAATTCCAGAATATCCGGTTGTATTTGCTAAATTCGCGAATACGGTTATCGGACCTGAGGATGATATTCCGTTCTACCCAATCTCTAAAGACCTCGATTATGAAGCAGAATTTGCTTTCGTCATTGGGAAGCAGGCAAGGAATGTTTCACAAGCTGATGCCCTTGACTATGTTGCAGGCTATACAATTGTAAACGATGTCACATATCGAGATATTCAACGGAGAACAATCCAATGGATGCAGGGTAAGTCAGTGGACGGAACAGCCCCAATGGGACCATACCTAATTACATCTGATGAATTAACAAATCCATCCGGCTTGGAAATTGTACTTACTGTTAACGGCGAGGAGCGACAACGCTCTAATACTCGTAATCTAGTATTCTCTGTTCAATATTTAGTAGAGTTTTTATCCAACTTAATGACACTTGAACCGGGTGATGTGATTTTAACAGGAACTCCTGGTGGGGTAGGGGTGGCTATGAACCCGCCTGTATTCTTAAAGGATGGCGACATCGTTCGTATTGAAGTAGATAAAGTTGGAGCTTTAGAAAATAAAGTAAGAGAAGTAAGCAAGGTATTGGTATAGTCTACTAACAATAAATGAGATAAAAGAGGTGGATATGAGATGGCAGAGAAAAATGAATTCTTTAACAGCACAGAAGTACGTGATTTTACTCGTGATATTGCGCAGTACAATTTAGGACCATTATGGGATGCAATTCCGGATTTAATGAAAAAGGAACCAACACCACAAGCCGAAGCTTATCTTTGGAAATATGACCTACTTAAGAAAAAATTAATGGAAGCGACGAAGATTTTCACACCTGAGCGCGGTGGAGAACGACGAGCCATTTATTTTCAAAATCCTGGGCTAACTTATCGTCAGCCATGGGGGTGGGCGTCAACAACGCAAACGCTTTATGCAGCGATTCAATTGATTTTACCTGGTGAAACTGCTCCATCCCATCGCCATGTCCAAAATGCATTGCGTTATATCATTGAAGGTGAAGGTGCTTATACAATCGTTCAAGGACAACGAATCTTCATGGAGCGTGGTGATTATCTAATCACACCAGGAGGACTGTGGCATGGACATGGTCATCCAGGAGACGAGCCAATGATTTGGATGGACTGCCTTGATATCCCAACCATATTCCACCTGGGCGGAACATTCTTTGAAAACCATCCAGACCATTTAGAAAAGCCAAGTGTACCTGATAACTATACAGCACAACGCTATGAAGGTGGAATGGTCCGACCTATTTCCGATCGTTATCCACAAATTGCTCCAGTTGGTTCCTATAAGTGGAATGCAACAGAAGCATCAATTGCTGGGCTAAGTCGTTTTGAGCCAGATTCATGTGATGGCTATGCGATTGAATATATTAATCCATCAAATGGAGCAACTGCGAACCCAACAATCGGAGCATGGATGCAAAAGCTTCCTGCAAACTTCCATGGAAAGGCACATCGTCATACACATTCTTCGATTTACCATGTACATGAAGGATCAGGCTATACGATTATTAATGGAGTTCGTTTTGACTGGGAGAAAGGTGACTTCTTCGTTGTACCGAACTATGCATGGCACGAGCATGTGGCATCCGAGGACAGCTACCTATTCTCTTGCAATGATCTCCCAATCATGGAGAAGTTTAATTTGGAACGGAAGGAAGAATACGACAAAAATAATGGGTTCCAAACGATTACAGGTGAATTCAATCCATTACTAGGTTAATAGTACATTTAGATAATTGAAAATTTTTAATAATATAAAAAGGAGTGTTTGAAAATGGAAAAAAATAATTTATTGATTGTTGGTGGCGGTATTGGCGGTATTGCAGCAGCTCTTGCAGCAGCTGAGGCAGGGATTCCTTCAACGGTATTTGAACAAGCACCTGAGTTTGGTGAAGTGGGAGCAGGCCTTCAGTTAGGTCCAAACGCATTAGCAGTGCTTGACCGCTTTGGAGTATTAGAAGAAATTAAAAAAGTGGCTGTGTTTCCAAAACGCCTAGTATTAAGAGATATCTATACTGGTGCTGAAGCAGCTACCCTTGATTTAGGTGAGAAGTTCCAAGAAAGATATAGCTATCCATACATTGTAATGCACCGTTCAGATTTACACCGGATTTTATTAGAGGGTGCTAAGAAAACTGGGAAGGTGCAATTTAAAACAGACCAACGAATTCAAACAGCCGAGCAAACAGAAATGGGTGTTGTCATAACGAACCAAAATGACGAAAAGTTTTTAGGAGACGCAGTCATTGGTGCGGATGGAATTAAATCCAATATTCGCAAGCTTTTAAGTGTTGATGATACTGTGCCTTCAGAATATGTGGCCTACCGTGGTACAGTTCCTGCTGAAGAAGTAAGAGGCGAAGCTAACTTTGATGATGTAATCATGTGGATTGGACCTAACCTACACTTAGTACAGTACCCTGTTCGCGGTGGTAAATTATACAACATCGTAGTTGTATTTAAGACTTACGATTACCAAGAAGGCAAAGATTGGGGAACACCTGAAGAGATGGAAAGACGCTTTGAAGGTGCGCATGAAGATGCTCAAACGATGCTTCGATTTATTGAGCGCCAATTCAAGTGGCCAATGTATGACAGAGATCCAATTCAAAATTGGACAAAAGGAAATATTACATTATTAGGTGATGCAGCCCATCCAATGCTTCAATATTTAGCACAAGGGGGAGTGCAAGCGCTTGAAGACGCATCCTACTTGGCAGATATGTTAATCAAGCATCCTAACCAGTATGAAAAAGCATTCCTTGAATACCAAACAGAACGTCAACCAAGATCTGCTAGAGTCCAAACAAGTGCACGTTCATGGGGTGGAATTATCCATGCTGAGGATCCAACTGCCATTCTTTTAAGAAAAACAATTTTTGAATCTAGAACTCCGGATGATTACACATTATGTGATTGGATCTACGGTGAACATAAAGTTCCGTTAAAAAAATAAACTGTTTTTTCAAAAAAAGGCTGACCCAATTTATTTTATGAGTCAGCCTTTTTTCATTTACAAAAATAAACAAATAATAAAAAATAGAATATAATATAGAGAAACATTTCTAAGTATGTACCGAAATAGTTAAGGTGGAGAGCGTATTGGAACAAACAGATATAGAAAAAGTAATCATAGTTGAAGGAAAATCAGATAAGAAAAAAATCGAGACATTGCTGCGTGATGCGGTCGAAATCATTTGTACAAATGGAACAGTAAGTGCTGAGAAAATCGAAGAGCTTGTTGATGAATTTGGTCTCGATAATAAAGAAGTATATATATTAGCTGATGCCGATTATGCCGGTGAAAAACTACGAAAGCAATTTCAAAGAGAGCTTCCAAATGCAAAACATATTTATATAGATAAAGTGTATCGCGAAGTAGCAACCACCCCTGAATACCAGCTAGCAACAGCCTTGCTTAGCAAAAATATTAATGTGGATCCAAAATATCTAATTAAATGAGGTTTTAAAAAATGAATGAAATTAAACCAGAGCAATGGCCACAATATTTAAAAACGGACGGAGTTCAATTCATTTATTTTTATACACCATTGTGCGGCACCTGCCAGCTAGCGGGTAAAATGCTTGAGGTCGTGAACGAAACCATTCCAACTTTGCCACTCTATAAATGCAACCTTAACTATTTTCCAGCGGTTGCCGTAGAGTGTGAAATCGAAAGTGTTCCCTGTTTAACAATATGGGAGGATGGTCAGATCGTTGAAAAAATATATGCGTTTAAATCTGTACCGTACGTGTATGATATTGTAAATCGTTATTGGTCTTCTAATTTGTGATGAAGACCTTTTTCTGTTCGTTTTTATTTTAATGGCCGAGATGAAGGCAATTTTCCAAGGCGCCAGTACAAGTTTATGTCTTCATACCCAAGATGAAGACCGTTTTCCGAGATGCCAGCACAAGTTTATGTCTTCATAGCCGAGATGAAGACCATTTCTCAAGGTCCCAGCAAAAGTTTATGTCTTCATAGCCGAGATGAAGACAGTTTTCCAAGGCTGGAGCA
>JAENZK010000209.1:5516-8303 GCA_016841285.1 Guptibacillus hwajinpoensis
GCACAAGTTTATGTCTTCATAGCCGAGATGAAGACCATTTCTCAAGGTCCCAGCACAAATTTATGCCTTCATACCCAAGATGAAGACCGATTTCCGAGATGCCAGCACAAGTTTATGTCTTCATAGCCGAGATGAAGACAGTTTTCCAAGGCTGGAGCACAAGTTTATGTCTTCATAGCCGAGATGAAGGCAATTTTCCAAGGTCCCAGCAAAAGTTTATGTCTTCATACCCAAGATGAAGACCGTTTTCCAAAGGATCGACACTTGTCTATGTCTTCATACCTCAAAAACAATGCGCGAGCCCGCTAGCTCCTCCAAAAACTACCATTCCTTCAAAAAGAAAAAAGCCCATCAACACTCAATTTATGTTATAAGTATGTAAGCAGGAAAAATCCAAGTATACACCCAAAAAACAAAAACAATATTCGAATATATATAGGGATCGAGGTGGAAACATGAGGCCTATACGTATAAAATCATGGTTCAATAATAAGCTTTCAAAATCAGAGGGGGAAATTGAAAAACTGGTTTTAAAAGCACAAGGCGGAGATGAGAGGATACGTCACGATCTTCTTGAACAATACAAGCCATTCGTGAAAAAAGTCGTATCTAAAGCGTGCAAACGGTACATTTCCGAATCCATGGACGAATATAGTATCGGTTTACTTGCTCTAAATGAGGCTATTGACCAATTCAATCAAGAGCAAGGCGGTAAATTTCTATCCTTTGCCAGTGTTGTTATTAATAGAAGGATAATCGATCATATTCGTAAAGAAAGTAGACATAATCATATCCTTTTTTCAGAAGAAGAGGACGAGGAAGGGAATATTCAAGAAAATTATATTGAACGAAAAACCTCTATAGAAAAATACGTAATGGAAGAAGAACGCAAAAAGAGAGTAGAGGAAATAAAAGATTATCAACAGTTGTTGTTGAGTTATGGGATTACTTTTCAGGTGTTAAGCAGCGAATGCCCGAAACATATAGATGCCAGGGAAAACGCCAAAATTGTTGCCAAAACAATAGCTGAACATGAGGGACTTCGAGATGTATTGGTAGAAAAAAAACGGTTGCCAATTAAAGAGCTCGAGGGACTGGTCTCGTGTAGCCGAAAAACAATTGAAAGGAATCGAAAGTATATTATTGCTATCGCTTTAATTTATATTGGAGAGTTTAATGCTCTTAAATCATATATCGCACCTGAGTAGGGGAGGGACACATGCTAATGAAGCAAGGAATTGTAATGGAAATAAAAAGTAAAAAAGCGATTGTGTTTACAAAAGAAGGTGCTTTCGAAACGGTCTCTCTAAAAAAAGGGCAACATGTTGAAATTGGCTCAGAAATAGAAGTCCCGGTGTCTAAAAGCTATTATACATCCTATAAAAAGCGGATTTCTACTATTGTAGCTGCTGCTGCCGTTCTTGTTTTATTCTTCACTCAATATCCGTTTCTACAAAATAGTAATGTAGCAGTAGCGGCTTATGTTGGATTGGACATCAACCCAAGCATCGAAGTAGGGGTGAATGAAAAGTTAAAAGTTGTTGAGGTTATTCCGATTAATGATGATGGAAAAATAATCGTTGAGCAGATCGATGACGACTATCGCAATAAACCTCTATCTGAATTCATTGACGACACGATTGAACTTGCTAAATCAGATGGATATTTAACCGAAAACAAAGATGTCCTGCTAACAATTACAACGATAGATAAGGATGCCCAAGCAGAAATCGAAGAGAAAGTGAATGCAATAAAAGAAGAAACTGAAAAAAAAGGAATGGCAGTCACTACATTAGAAGGTGACGAAAATACAAGAAAAGAAGCGAAAGACTTAGGCGTTTCGACAGGGAAGTACATGATTTACAAAGAATCTAAAGAAGAACTGACAATTGAGGAAACGAAAGAGCTTTCAGTCACACAAATCTATGAAAAAATAGATAAGAGCAAAAAACAAAAAGAAGAGAAAGATAGTAAAATAGAAAAAAATAATAATCAAAAAATGGATTTAGAAAATAAAAAAGAACAAAAAGCAGAAATGAAACAACAGAAGTTTGAAGATAAAAAGAAAGAAAATCTAAACAAGAACAAAGAAGGTCATCCCGGTAATGAGCCACCCGGCAAAAACAAAGTAAAAGAAAATAATGGTAATAACGGGAGAGCGGATAAAAATAAATCCGATGACAATCCCCCCGGGGATGGGAACTGGAATAATAAAATAAAGGAATCCGACGATGAAATGTCATCAAAAAACAAAAAAGATGACTTCGAAAAACACGAAGATCAACAAAAGTCTAATAAATACAAAAAAGATGATAAAGACAAGCATCAAAACGAAAACAATGGAAACAAAAAGGAAAATTAGACAATATTTCCCGGTAAATAAAGACAAACTTTACGTGTGACTGTAAAGTTTGTCTTTTTTTGATGCACAAAACCTTACGAATGTCGAACTAATATTCAAGGGAATCTACCCTATTTATAGAATACGTTAAGAGGGAAAAAAAGCGTTGAATAGGGTGTGAAAAAATGGGAGAGAAGGAATTTAATAAAGCGATCTTTGATTTTATTAGTTGCCTAAAGTATGCTTCTCATGTTTTACCTTTACTAGAAGCTGAAAGTTTATCAGTAAAGTTTTGTTCACCTGACTACGATGGTATTACGATGTATATTAATAAACAGGATGTTTGGCTTGACTTTAAAAACACCGAGAGGCCGTCCTTAATAATAAGCGGTGATTTCCCAAACCTTTTAGAGCTTGTTCAAGGGAAAACGAGGCTGCAGCTACTT
>JAENZK010000210.1 GCA_016841285.1 Guptibacillus hwajinpoensis
GGTGTTCTCTTATTTTATGTAAGCGCGTTCCATTAAACGTTTGATAGTGTTAAGTTTCAAAAATCACAATCAAAGGAGTGTTGATGTTAATGAAAGAAGTGTTGGATTTTTACGAAGTAAATGAAGGAACGATGGCGTGGGTGTCAGTGGCCCATATTGATTTTTGCACAATTTTGCTGGAAAAAAATCGCATACTTTATGTAAGCCAATCCCCCACTAAGATTATTAAAGCCGCATGTATTGGTGGTTTCTCAACATATGATGGCAGGCGCAAAGCCATTAGCTTCCATACCGGCTCAAAACAAAAGGTACCTATTCCTATCAATCCACGAGATAATATATTTGCCTTTCCAACTCACTCACCAGAATCATTCGAATGCAACTGGATCTTCTATAATCATGTCAGATACATAAGAACAGTCAATCCTCCAAGTGAAAACAGACAATCGATAATCGAATTCAAAAACGGGCAACAAATCACCTTAAACGAATCTCACTATATCTTGAAAAAGCAAATGGAGCGAACAGCCAGATGTATTCTGTGTTTTTCAAAATAATTGGGACACAGGGTCGGGATCTCCGGCTCTAACGTAGGACGCAGGGTCGAGAACTCTGTCCCTGCTCCCCTTTTTTCTTCGGTAATTTACTACGTTGGAGGTGCAAATGTTTGCAAAATATTAAGACAGGAAATATTACAGATTTCAAGCAGTATTCACAATTTAGCAGTCTTACGGAATTTAATGCCCATATTGAAATGTGGCTCCTAGATCATAAGCATACATTGACAAAATCAGAGTTAATTGCATTAAAGCGTTTGGTTCGGTATTCAGCAAAACACCCCGGGATATGCAACGCCAGGATTGGCACCATTTTAAAAGCTATTCATGATGAGCACAAAGCTCATGGCATTTCCCGTTCATCCTTTAAAAGAATGGTCCTAAAAGCAAAAAAGCTAGGAATTCTTACAGTCCATGAGACCGAAAGAAAGAACGGTGCTCAATCGAGTAACTTATACATATTCAATCGCTTTCCTCAAAATGGACCACCTAAAGGGCAAATAATGAACCACCCTAATAAAACTATTAATCCTATTAAAACTAATCATAAAAATATAAATAAACGTAATGAAGAACGGATCATATTCGACTACTCTTATACTAGTGACCGGGTGCCAAAGTCCTTTGTAAACTGGGTGAAAATCTATTTTAATGATGCCAAAATGATCGAAGAATTTTGGAGAATGGCAAACATTGCTGCCTATAAATTTAATCGAGAAAATGATCGAGAATTGGTCCTTGCACTTGCCATCGCCTCATTTAAACAATTAATTCGCAAGCTGAAAACAGCAAAAACAATAAAAAGGCCAATTGGGTATTTTTACGGAATACTCTATAGGAAGCTGGAAGGACTGTATTTTGATGATCTTAATGAGATGTTACATTCACCAGATGTCGAAGAGGAAGATATATTCCTGAATACATTCCCAAAACGGGAAATTCTGAACATAATCTAAAAGTGGTTGGAGTTGCCTTAATGTCTATACTCACTTATTGATGGCATAGGGTCAGGTGGAGGGATTCTAGCAAGGGGATGTTAAACTCTAAATAAATGTTTAATTAACCCAAAATATGCCTCAACACCTGTCCCAGCGTCACGCTACTCATCTCTTTTTAAGGTTGGAGGTATCTCTTCAGGATCAACCATGATTTCAATTATGGTAGGTTGATTACTTTGCAAACCATATTGGATTGCCATTTGAATGTCATCTTCACTTAAACAACGAAATCCTTTACAGCCTAGTGCTTGTGCAAACGAAACAAAATCAATAGGTTTCTTGTATACGAGATGTCCCGGGCAGTCCTGCCAATTCTTCATTCCTGTTTCAACCATATCCAGACTTCCATTATTAAATACAAAGAATAGAATTGGAGCTTGATGCTCCACCGCTGTTGCTATTTCAGTTCCATGCATGAGCATGCAACCATCTCCTGTAATACAAGCAACAGGTTGGCTGTCTTCATTCATCGCAATTTTGGCACCAATCGCATAACCGATTCCATTTCCCATGGCTATAAAGCGGTCGTCAAAGAAAAATGTTTCAGCTTGATAAACATCAAAGTGCTTTACAGCATAATAAGCATGACTTCCTACATCCGCAAAAACCTTCGTATACTCAGGTAAGTTCCTACGGATCGCACAAATTGCTGAGGCAGAAGATATAAAAAGGCTTTTTGACCTTTGATTATGTAAGTCTTCCATTTCTTTTAGCATAGGAGTTTTGTCGTCTAATGCCGTCGCTACAAATTTAGAGGAAAACATCGGGTTTTCATGAACATTTTCTGTTCGTTCCTGGATAAGGGAGGTATATTCACTTGATGCTGCTACTAGTTCACGCACAATAAGTCTTTCATCATGTCCAACAACCCCTTGTTCCAAGGTTAGCTCTAAAATCTTACTCAAATTTCTTTTTAGATCCCCTGGAACAAATAGGGTAGGTCTTCGAATTGTTTTGCCAACAAAGGTTGGATCATAGTCAAAATGAATAACCTTTTCAGGGTAAAAGTCTTGTTTAAATCCAGCCAAAGCCATATCGTTTAATGACGAGCCTGCTACAATCATGACATCAATTCCTGACTGAAGGTATTGATCGGCTTCAATTGAACCTCCTAAGCCATATACCCCCAATGAAAGCGGATGGTTTGTAGGAAATGTGCCTTTACCTCCACCTGTTGTTATTACAGGAATATTCCAATTCTTTGCAATCTCAAAAACTTCTTCATAGCTATTTGAGGTTCGAATACCTTTGCCCAATAGAAATACAGGTCTTTTTGCATCGTTTATAAGCATGAAGGCCTCTTCAATATTTGCAGCAATTGTATGCTGTATTCGTGGAAGTTCAAATTCAAATGGCTTAATTTCTTCATATAGTACATCTAGAGGGATCGAAAGGTGCACAGGACCCATCACCCCTGTAAAAGCACGTTCAATCGCATGTCTAAAATGACTCTCAAAAGAATCTCCTCGTTCGACTCTTGCACTGTATTTTGTAACAGGTTCAAACATTTTAACTAAATCTGTACCAAATGATGAGGAATCTTGGCTATAGGATTTACCGATTTTCCCAGCAGAAGTTTGCCCTGTTATAAATAACACTGGCACATTATGGGCCATGGCTTGTCCAGCTGCAGTTAACATGTTTACTCCGCCTGGACCAGCTGTAGCAAATGCGACACCCAAGTTCTTCGTTTGCAAAGCAAATCCTCCTGCTGCATAGCCTGCACCAGTTTCATGACGGGTTAGTACATAGGTTATATCTTGTTCTACCATTTCCTTAATTAATGGAACTACTGGACGACCAGGTATTCCAAAAATATGTGTAACATTTAATTTTTTTAAATTACTAATGAGCATAGTTAATACGGTTGTCAATTTAATCATCTCCTATCATTTTTTATAGAAATGGGTAATTTAACTTTAAAAGTTGTTCCCTTATTTTTATTAGAATCAACGACAATCTCACCATTATGATTTTTAACAATACGTTGACTTATTGATAATCCTAGACCTGTTCCATCTGGTTTTGTTGTAACAAACGGTGTAAATAAATCACTTAATATTCTGGGATCAATGCCACAGCCCTGATCAATCACAGAAATTTCTATTTGATTAAATTCACGGTTTTGATTTAAAACAATCTTTATTTCTCCGCCAGCATTCATTTCTTCAATTGCATTTTGAATTAAGTTAATTAATACTTGCTTGATTTGATTTTCATCGATATAGATGGATAATTCGTGCTTGATGTTATCAGTAAATTCTAACGATATGTTATGCAAATTTCCATGACTATTCATTAAGTAAATGGTTTCTTGTACTAATGCTTGAATATTGACATCTTTCTTGCGAGGAGCCTCTGGTTTAGAAATCATAACAAAATTATTGATTAAATCTTTCATTCTATGTAATTCATCGTTGATGATTTTAAAATATTCCGTTGATTTTGTGTTATCAAAGTTGTTTTCTAACAAATGCAAAAAGCCGCAAATTGGCGTTAATGGATTTCTAATCTCATGAGCAAGACTAGTACTCATTTTCCCAATAATAGAAAGCTTTTCGTTGGCAATAACTTGTTGTTCTAAATCATAACGGTCGGTGATATCTCTAAATTGGGAGTATGTACCAATAAATTGACCACCATCATAAATGGGGATAGTGTCAAATAAGAATATTTTCTCTACTTTATTATTTGAAAAATGAATCTCAATATTTTCAAACTTTTCGTTCAAACTCAAAGTCCTTTCAATGTATCTCGAAAACACTTTTAAATCATCATCAAAAGTATTAATGTTTCGACCAATAATTTCAGTCTTTTTAATTCCTGTGTAGTTTTCGGCTGCTACATTGTAATCAGTTATCATACCATTTTGATCCGTAATAATAATTCCATTTTTTGTTGACTTTAAAATGATTTGATTAAAAAGATTTAATTGCTTATTCATTTTATTCAATTCAATCTCTCGTTCAATGGAATCAACCGCTGACGAAACGAGTCCTAAATGGAAGGAAGAGGATTGGTCAAGTGTTGTTGCAAGTGTGATCGTGCCTTTCAGCCCATTATTCGATGAAAACTTACAGCTTGAACAGGACGTTTTATAAAACACCTTATGGAAATGCTCTTCTCCTTTTACCTGAATAGGTAGATTGTGATTTAGACAAAGATAAACTGAATTTGTACCAGCGTATTTTTCATCAAAAGAAATACCTGCCTTAATACCAATTTTGTTTTGTAGATCCTTATTACCCATAACTTTTAAAACATTGCACCTATCATCAGTAATAATAATCATTGCTGGAATATCATTTAAAAAGTAAAACAATTTTTTTACAAAGAACTTTGTTAGATAGATGAACTCACTGTATCTAGCCTTTTTCTCTTCAAGTTCATCTGGGGTAATCGTTTGTATTAACTTAGGTAAAGTTTTGGGGTCAAGACTATATTGATGCTCACAATTGTATTTTGAATGCAGCGTATACCAAGATTCCGTAATCATAACCTCCTACAACCTCCTTTTTCGCTAAAAATTACCATCAGAAAACAGATTAACAGAATTTTCTTGAAAACTCTGTCGAAAAATGAATAATTTATTAAATATATTGTAAAATATTATGTTTTTTGTAGTTTTATGGGAGGTAAATACTACAACAGGAGTGATAAACCCATTTTATATGCAACAAATAATCTTATCCGTTGTTGGAATAAATTGGAGGTGAATTCTTTTTAAGTGAAGAACTTGAAAAGGAAAAAGAATTAGGATTTGTTGCCTACCTTGAAATGGCTCAATCTTTACAGAGAATCCTAAAACTCCGTGTTGAGGCACAGCTACTCCAAACTACATACCAAGCAATCATTATAATGGGCCGGAGTTCCCGACCCTGTGGCTCAACCCTGAATGGCTCAATTACATGGTTTTTGATATTCTTTTCAAAGAACTAATATCGACCTCATATTTATTTCCATAAGTTCTTGGTGTAGGAATTTCTTCTTTCGGACCATAAAATAACAGTCTAAAGTCATCATCTTTATACTGAACGACAAAAAAGTCATCAAATTGGTCAAATGTATTTTTATTGATCGTTATAAAACTATTATCTTGGGCAGTTGTTTTTACACTGATTCTTCTTCCAGCTTTTATGACATCATAACCGTGTTGATTAGTCACTTTGGCTAGCTCTCCATTGGTGTAAAGAACACAAAAGAATTCACCAAGACGTCCTATAAGATGTCTTAATTCGGTTGCCTTGCATCCTAATATATTCATTTCAAACCGTAACATTTCCATGTATTCTTCATATAACTTTTTTATTTGAGAGAGTCCTATATTACTTTGTTTAAAAGTTTGATCCTTTGGATAGAGGAGAAGTTTCCCATTATTCCACTCGCCTACAACATTTTCAGACTCTGACACTTTAGGTTTGTGAAAGATAAGTCCGGTATAGGGATAATTTTCACCTACAAATCTATATGTACTTCTATTGATGTATATTAATAGATGTTTATTAAAAGGTACTCCGTTATTGTAGCGGTTATAACAATAATCTGAGAGAATAATACTACTTGGATTTGTTTTAAATTTTGTTATTAATCTTTCTTTAATCTCTATGGATGAAAAAGTATCACCTTCTTGACCTTGAAGAACATCTATAAGTTGCTTATAAATTGTCAACCTTATCCCCTCCTCATAATTCTCCCGGGCACTTCACTTCGTTAGATTTTTTCGGGTGGTGCCTAGGTACCCAATCGACTCAGCAATTTCAAATGAAATAATCAATAAAAATACAAAATGAGAGCCATTCATTTCAACAAAAATGGTCTACTCTCATTGTCTTTTATTCAAATTCCGACATATTCCGGGGCGTCGCAGTGACGCGACCCTAAGAACTAATCGTCATGGCTTATTTAAAAACATCCACTAGACTATCTACAATTCCAAAATCAAAATCATCCTGATTTACTTGATTTGAACCTGGGTTTTGTCTCCAATACCCTCCACCTTCTTTAACACTTCGATCTACTGAGGTATCCCCATCGCCATCTCTCCAATAGCTATCTACCCAATAGCCGTCTATCCAATTATCACCTCGCCAATGTCCTTCTACCCAATATCCTTCTACTTCATGCGGTTTTACAAAATTGTAGTCAGATGGATTTGTATTTTGATTTTTGTTATTAGAATCTTGCTGGTAGATATCTGTTGTATAGGTATTATCAACACTCTCCATTTTAATAACTTGATCCTTTTTTTGTTTTTCTTTGTCAATTTGGTATGCTTCATATAGATTGATAGGGAAACTTATTATTAATGTAATAAAAAAGGAGAGTAATACACTTGAAACTATAGCTCCCCCTATCATTTCAAAAAAACTCAATTCTAAATCTTCCTGAAACAGAGAAATAATGATCATCAATATGAGTAATATACTAAATACCCATTTAAAAATTGACCAATCCATAATTATCCCCTCCCTTTTAATTAAATTTTAAAAATAGTAAATTACAAAGCTTCCAATCTTGTTCTAAATTCCCTATATTTATTTTACAATACTTTACAAAATAATGGTGGGTGTTGTGAATGGAAACACAAAAGGAATGTGGTTGCTAAATCAACTAGAATAGAGGGAATACAAGTTACTTTTTCAGACATGGTTGAAGAAAAAAATGATAAAAATCCACGTTGGGAAATTATAGAGGTTAGTAATTATCAAAAGGCTCTTGAAGATGGATTTGAACGAATACGTATCGGATATCCCATTTCATCAAAGCTGATAAGGGATTAGCCATGTGTGAAACTGAATCAGAAAGAAAGGCACGGCTTGTTACTTTTTCCGACCCATTTACCAACTCTTCTAATGTAGCTAAACTTGCTCGTATTTCACCAAACACTGCAAGAAAAGCCTTAAATGCGTTAGCTGAAAAGGATTTATTATTTGTTGATACTGAAATGAAAAGAAATAAGAAATATCGCAATTATGATTTAATGCGTATACTTCGGGATTAATGGAAAATACGAGAACCTGTTATTCGACTTTTGATGTACCGGAAGGAATGGATTTTAAATTGGTATGAAGGGAGTGTGAGAGCATCGCAAAACCCCCTCTTGTTATTGTTAACAAGATTATCGCATGGATTTATGCGGCTGAATATGTGTGGACTATTTTACGCTTACAAACCAAGTACTTTAAATTATGAATAAATTAATGTATAATGGTAATATAATAAAAAGACTGGACGCTGCGAACGCCCAGTCAGTAGCAACATACATGCCGCATGATGAGCGGCTAAAAGAAATAAGTCTATCGCCGAAATAGCTCACCTTACTTTCTCAGGGCAGGGTGGCTATTTCCTTTTGTTTATATAGACGACAATAGTTACGACTAATGTAAGTAACGCTGTTAGCACTAAGCTAAATTGCGCTATTAAACTCAATGCTTCGTATGTCGTCATAAGCCTCCCCCCCTTTCAATCACGGAGTTCAGCCGCCACCTTGCTTTATGTAGTTACTACGCAACTTGATTGTAGCAATTTCCATCAAAAAAATGTATTAAATACAAAAAGGAGATTCGATCAATTCTTGAAATTGACCAAATCTCCTTTTCTTTTATTCTACAAATCTTGACATTTTTCGGGTGGTGACAGGCACTCAAAACTAACGCTTACCCTTTATTTCAAGGTTTAGTTCATGTATAATAAGAATATAATAAAA
>JAENZK010000211.1 GCA_016841285.1 Guptibacillus hwajinpoensis
CATCGTGTTTCCTTTATCTCAGTCGATGTGCTCCAGTTTATACGTCGCTAAACGGGCGCTTCCGCTTTTCTATCTTACATGAATTCTTTAACTAATTCTTGGAACTTTTCTTCTGGCATTTTAAGGTCAGCATGAACAAGTGGTGTTTCACTATATCTTCCATGAACTAGCTCTTGGTAAGACTTTTGTTCTTTGTTTTGATAGATAATGCCGGTTACAAGACCATGGTTATCCATCAATGTTTGCATTGCCATGTTACGATTTTGAGGGTCATAACCTTCAATATCGCTTAATCTCTTAAGGTTTTCTTTATACCAATCATATGTGTTCACCTTATTGTAAGTTACACAAGGGCTGAATACGTTGATTAAAGAGAATCCTTTATGATTAATACCTGCTTCGATAATAGCAGTTAATTCTTTTAAATCACTTGAGAAGCTTTGTGCTACGAATGTTGCACCAGCAGTTAATGCCATTTCCATTGCATGGATTGATTGCTCAATAGAACCTTTTGGTGTACTTTTTGTTTTAAAGCCAAATTCACTACGTGGTGATGTTTGACCTTTAGTTAAACCATAAATATGGTTATCCATTACGATGTAAGTAACGTCAATGTTACGACGGATTGCGTGAATAGTATGTCCCATACCGATCGCGAAACCATCGCCGTCACCGCCGGCAGCGATAACAGTTAAGTCTTTATTGGCCATTTTTACACCTTGGGCAATTGGTAATGCACGTCCATGAATACCATGGATTCCATATGAATTTACATAACCAGAAATACGTCCGGAACATCCAATTCCTGAGATAAGCGCTAATTCATGCGGCTCAACACCTACATTGGCAACAGCACGTTGGATTGCAGCTTGAACGGAGAAATCTCCACATCCTGGACACCAGTTTGGTTTTACACTATTTCGAAAATCTTTAAATGTTGCCATCTTATAACAACTCCTTAATACTGTTATGAATTTCACTAGGTAGGAATGGGTTTCCGTCATACTTTAATAGGCTTTCTACCTTGTTGTGATTTCCTACGTTTAACTTAAGGATTTGTGCTAACTGTCCAGTAGCATTGTGTTCAACAACGACAACTTTCTTAGCTGATTCTACTAATGGACGAACTTCGTCAACTGGGAATGGGTGAATCAAACGTATTTGAGCATGGTTCACTTTAAGACCATCTTTTTCAAGGCGTCCCATTGCTTCTTCAATCCCACCGCGAGTTGAGTTATATCCAATTATTAAAACATCAGCCTCATCGTGTTTCGCATTTGTATGAACAGGATTCTTAACTTTTAAGTTCTGTAGCTTACGGAAACGCTTGTCCATTTGTTCTTTACGGTTTTTAGGAGCTTCCGAAGGTCTACCGATTTCACTATGTTCAACACCAGTCATATGGTGAAGACCATTTTTCATTCCTGGAACTACACGTGGTGAAATTCCATCTTCTGTTACAGCGTAACGCTTGAAGTTTCCATCAGCGCCATCAGCAACAAGTTCAGCATTAAGGTCAAGCTTACCACGACGAATTTCTACTTTAGAATAATCTAAAGGCTCAACAGTTTGTTTACCTAGAGATAATTGAAGATCTGTTAATAAGATAACAGGACATTGATATTCTTCTGCAAGATTTAATGATTCAACTGCATCGAAAAATGCTTCTTCAACAGTACTTGGTGCAAGAACGATTTTAGGGATTTCTCCGTGAGTACCATAGATCATTGCCATTAAGTCAGATTGTTCAACTTTTGTTGGTAATCCTGTACTTGGACCACCACGTTGAGTATCAACGATAACGATCGGTGTTTCAGTCATACCAGCAAGACCGATACCTTCTGCTTTTAATGAAAGTCCAGGACCTGAAGAAGCTGTGATCGCACGAGCTCCACCATAGTTAGCACCAATTGCCATTGTAACAGCAGCAATCTCGTCTTCAGTCTGAATTACAGTACCACCGTATTCAGGAAGCTTCTTGATTAAATACTCCATAATTTCAGATGCAGGTGTGATTGGGTATGCAGACATAAAACGACAACCGCCAGCCACAAAGCCCATTGCGATTGCATCGTTACCAATCATGAACAAACGCTTTTTACCGTCAGCTTTATCAAGCTGCATTGTAGAAAGTGATTCTCCGGCTTGATTTTTAATATATTCATAGCCCTTTTGAATGGCTTCCATATTTTTTTCAACAACTTGTTGCCCTTTTTTACCAAAAATCTCATTAACTACTTCTCTGAATGATTCTACCTCTAATTCAAGTACAGCACTTGATGCGCCAACAGCAACCATGTTCTTCATTAAAGAAGTCCCTAATTCAGTAGCAATTTCAGTGAACGGCACTGCATAGAAAGTTGCTTTTAAGTCTTCTGGTATTACAGGGTTAAATTTTGAATCAGCGATTACAACGCCGCCTTCACGTAATTCATGATAGTTCACATCGATTGTCTCTTGATCAAACGCTACTAAGATATCAAGATCGTCAGAGATAGATCGAACTTCAGTCGTGCTTACACGAATTTTGTTGTTTGTATGGCCGCCTTTAATTCGGGAAGAAAAATGGCGATAACCGTATAAATAGTAACCTAATCGATTTAGAGTAATAGCAAAAATTTCCCCAGTACTCTCGATTCCTTCCCCTTGTTGTCCGCCAACTTTCCATGAAAGTTGATTGATCATATCTTACACCCCTTTTGATGTACATTTATGATAAATGTTTCAACGATTTTTAAGTGTAGCACGATTCCATATAGCACCTATGTAAATTTGATATTAATAATTTGTTAATTTTCAGTGTATGGAAGGGTACTAAACGTATTCAATTCTAGACGTATAAAATGAAAAAATCAACCCTTAGAAACACATTTTTGACAATTTTGTGTATAAAAAATTCATAGGGTTTAATTTGGAAAGTTATCTACAAAATTTTGATAACAAAATTTAGAAATTTGTTCATCTGAATAGTGTTTTTGCAACTCATCAATTAGCAACTTATAGCCTCGATAATTCTCTAAACCATTGACCGTATCATCAATTCCATCAAAATCAGACCCAAAGCCAATATTTTTTTCGCCTCCTAAAGCACAGATATAGTCAATATGGTTGAGGATATCTTTAATATGTGTATTTTGAACATTTTCATTAAGAAAATAAGGAACAAAGGTAATGCCAATTATCCCCTTTTTCTCGATCATAGCCTTAATTTGGGCATCCTTCAAATTGCGAGGATGTTGAAATAAGGAATAAACATTGGAATGGGAGGCGATTGGAAACTTTGCAAGCTCCATTGTATCCCAAAAGGATCTTTCACTTAAATGAGATACATCTGTCCACATTTTTAAATCGTTATTTATTTGCACAACCTCTCTCCCAAAATTAGAAAGGCCTCCATTTCTTTTCTCACGGCAACCATCTGCAACTGCATTTGCAAAATTCCATGTTAATCCAACAGAACGGACGCCCAGTCTATTAAGGGTTTTCAGTTTAACCAGATCGTGGCCGATTGCATCACAGCCTTCTATAGTCAAAATGGCCCCGATTTCTTCTTCTTTAAGATTAACGATATCTGTTTTTTCTAACACCAATTTCATCATTGGATTTACTTCTATAACTCTTTCATAAAAAATATCAACCATTTCCAGGGCCACATTAAACCGGTCATCAAACCGGACGCTTTCTGGGATATAGATAGCAAAACATTGCACTTTACTTCCGGCAAACACTAAGTTCTCGTAGTTTACATGAAGGACATCACCACTGTCTTTGAAAGAAATATTGTTATTAAGCCACATTTTATACAAAACATCACAATGGGCATCAAAGATTTTCGTCAAAAGCAATTCCTCCTTTTTCCATGCAAAATAAGGGGCAATCTAAACTGTCCAAGCACCCTATACTAATAAACAACTATTAGTATTAGTTTGGTTGCAAGTCAATAGACGCCCCTAAGTTCATTTATAAATTTAGTTTTTGTTAAACTATATTAGCGAGGTTCAACAATTAATTTAATTGCTGTTCGCTCTTCGCCATCAATCAAAATATCTGTAAAAGCAGGAATACATATTAAATCGACTCCACTCGGTGCAACGAATCCTCGTGCGATCGCAACCGCCTTCACGGCTTGGTTTAGGGCACCTGCACCAATTGCTTGAATCTCAGCGGCGCCTCGTTCACGTAAAACCCCCGCAAGTGCTCCAGCTACAGAATTAGGATTAGATTTTGCTGAAACTTTTAATATTTCCATTCCTGGTTCCTCCTCGTATAAATAAGTAGATCAAGTAGATCATTTAATCTTTCCTCTCTACTATATTCACGAAATTCCCAGTTATTCCTGCTTAATTGCCGTTATTTTTCAAAAGAGTTTTAAAATTCACTCAAAAACGAGTGATCGTCGTTAATTAATATCCGTTCGATTTTTTGTGCTTTCCCTGTTTTCGGATCAACATCGACAACAACACCACTTAATTGCTCTCGGCCTTTCATGACTTCAAACCTTACAGGAAGACTTGTCATAAATCTTTTTAACACAGCCTCCCTTTCTACTCCTAGAATGCCGTCATACGGCCCTGTCATTCCCACATCTGTTATGTAGGCCGTTCCATTAGGAAGAATGCGGTTGTCTGCCGTTTGAACATGTGTATGGGTACCTACTACGACCGAAACTTTTCCATCCAAGTACCAACCCATCGCTTGTTTTTCACTTGTGGCCTCAGCATGAAAATCTACAAAAATGATATTCGTTCGTTTTTTAATTTCGTTAATTAATTCATCCGCTTTTTTAAAAGGACAATCTAGTGGTGGCAAAAATGTTCTTCCCTGTAAATTTATGATCGCTATTTCGACTCCATTCAGGTTTAAGAAACAATAACCTTTTCCCGGTGTTCCTTCTGGGAAGTTAGCAGGCCTTACTAGATACTTTGCGTCCTCAATAAATTCAAAGATATCTTTATTATCCCAAGAGTGGTTTCCGAGAGTTACAACATTAGCACCTGCCTCTAAGAAAGAACGATATATTTTTGACGTTATTCCTTTTCCAGAGGCTGCGTTTTCGCCGTTAATAATCGTTACATGGGCCTTATATTTTTTTTGCAATTTAGGTAAATAAGTGTCAATCATATTTCTTCCGGGGGACCCGACAACATCCCCAATAAATAAAATTCTCATTTGGTAACTCCTATCTTCTTTCAAGTCATAATCATTGTAAGTTTTACATAATGTTTTATTATTGTCAAAAACAAAAGAAGTGGTGAATGCATTCACCACTTCTTCCTATTTTGCGTACTCGACTGCTCGAGTTTCACGTATAACAGTCACTTTAATATGACCAGGATAGTCTAATTCACTTTCAATTCTCTTACGAATATCTCTAGCTAATTTATGCGCTTGTAGGTCATCAACAGTATCAGGTTTCACCATAATTCTAATTTCACGGCCGGCCTGAATAGCAAATGATTTTTCTACACCCTCATAGGATTCAGATATTTCTTCAAGCTTTTCTAATCTGCGAATATAGTTCTCGAGAGTTTCACTTCTAGAACCAGGTCTCGCAGCCGAAAGTGCATCAGCAGCTGCTACCAATATCGCAATGATTGATGTTGCTTCTGTATCACCATGGTGGGATGCAATACTATTGATTACTACTGGATGTTCTTTATACTTGGTTGCAAGTTCAACACCAATTTCAACATGACTGCCTTCAACCTCATGGTCAATCGCTTTTCCGATATCATGAAGCAAACCAGATCTTTTGGCAAGTGTTATATCTTCACCTAATTCAGCAGCCATTAACCCAGCTAAGTGAGCTACTTCCATAGAGTGCTTCAATACGTTTTGCCCGTAACTTGTCCGATACTTTAATCTACCTAAGATTTTGATTAGATCAGGGTGTAAACCATGAACACCAACTTCAAATGTAGCTTGTTCTCCGACTTCACGGATATATTCATCCACTTCTCGTCTAGATTTTTCTACCATTTCCTCAATTCTAGCTGGATGAATACGACCATCTTGAACAAGTTTCTCTAAAGCCAGTCTTGCAGTTTCACGACGAATCGGATCAAATCCGGATAAAATTACAGCTTCTGGTGTATCATCAATAATCAAATCAATTCCTGTTAACGTCTCAATCGTACGTATATTTCGGCCTTCACGTCCGATAATACGTCCTTTCATTTCGTCATTAGGCAAGTTTACAACTGAAACTGTTGTCTCTGCAACATGATCTGCAGCACATCTTTGGATGGCTAATGATAGGATTTCCTTCGCTTTTTTGTCTGACTCTTCTTTAATGCGATTTTCGTTTTCCTTTATCATAACTGCCGTTTCATATGAAAGCTCTTTTTCAAGATTTTCAATGATAATTTGTTTAGCCTCATCCTTGGATAATCCAGAAATCCGTTCGAGTTCTGCTTGTTGCTGACGAACCATTTCATCCATTTTGCTTTCCAACTCTTCAATATGCTGTTGTCTTTTGACAAGAGAATCTTCTTTCTTTTCAAGTGTTGCTTCGCGTTTATCTAAGCTCTCACTTTTCCGGTCAAGAGTCTCTTCCTTTTGCATCAAACGATTTTCTTGCTTCTGTAACTCGCTCCTTCGTTCGCGGATTTCTCGCTCCGCCTCTATACGAATTTTATGATTTTCATCCTTTGCTTCTAGAAGCGCCTCTTTCTTAGATGCTTCTGCATCACGTTTAGCATCTTCGATAATTTGCTGCGCTGCATGCTCTGCACTTGTAATCTTTGCTTCTGCAATGGATTTTCTAACAAAATAACCAACAACTGCACCGACAAGTATGGCCAGCAAAATGGAGATGATAGTAACTAGGTCCATCATTTCACCTCCTCTTGCTATCGACTTGTACATCTTTCTTTCATGAATGATCAAAATTCATTCTTTTTTGATGTAAATTTTGTGCCCCTTACATCATAATTTCAACATACAGCACATAGTTTCCATAATTTTCAATATCTAAAAATAGTGAAATTATACATACTTAATTGTAATTGTGGATATGAGCATTGTCAAGTAATGTATATTGCTGATTAGAAAGACACGGCTTGCCGTCCATAATGGCGGAAGCCGATGTTCTTTCTTATACTATCGACGAGAAATAATTAAATTATGATAGTACAAAAAAGAAGCATCCGGTATCGAACGCTTCTTTTTGCAATACTATTATTCAAATAATTCTTCTTGAGCAACTGCGTTTTCAGCTTCTGCTTCTGTTACTGCTACCGGATTATCTAATCCATAGTGTGCACGTACTTTATCTCGTATTTCCACGTACAGGTCTGGATTTTCCTTAATAAACTGCTTGGCATTTTCCCGACCTTGTCCTAGTCGTTCTTCATTATAGGAATACCAAGCCCCGCTTTTCTGAATGATATCAAGCTCTGAAGCGATGTCTATTAATTCTCCTTCTCTAGTAATACCTTCTCCGTACATAATATCTACTTCTGCAGTTTTAAATGGTGGCGCTACTTTATTTTTTACTACTTTAATTTTTGTTTTGTTTCCAATCATATCGTTGCCTTGCTTAATTGTTTCAGCACGGCGAACTTCAAGACGAACGGAGCTGTAGAACTTTAACGCCCTACCCCCAGTGGTAGTCTATAGTGATAGGTAATAGACATCTTCAGCTTTACCTGTTCAGAGCTATTTTCCCCCACCTCACACCGTACGTGAGACTTTCGAACTCATACGGCGTTCCATCAATGACTGTAGTCACACCTAACTACTTGAGATGATTATAAATTAGCTTTTCTCCCTAAGAAACTTTTTCTTTGGTTACATTCAATTTATTTCTGAATTTGATAATGTTAGCCCAGATTTTCTTTTCTATTCGGAGTGAATTTCTTTTGGGTTTAGTCAGGTATGCACATCGGCTTCCTTGACGGGCTAATTTATTTTCTTCTTGTCACTGACTATGCCCCTTCGCTCCACACCTTATTATCAGTGTTTCATAGCTACTACAGGCTGCTGCCACCTAGATTCAACAGTCATTTCCTACTGTTTAGAGACATCTGTTAATACCAACTTTGTCATTCTCTTCTAGGCTTCCTTTGTTCCCTTTATTCTTAGCTTTTAACATAGTCGCCTTAGCCTTCTCCTATAGCCCGCTGAGAACTTTTTCGACCACTACTGGCGGTCTTAAAGCAAATATCCTTTATAGGAAAAATGTCGTCCTTCACACCCAGAAGTGTCAGACCACTCTCAGACTCATATTGAGCCATCACCTTTCGATGAAGTTTCGGTA
>JAENZK010000212.1:0-6303 GCA_016841285.1 Guptibacillus hwajinpoensis
TATTATGGTAAACTTGAAGATGATTTTGACACTTGCTTTGATGCAGTTAAAAATGCATTGGATGAAGTTGATATTCTCATTACAACAGGCGGTGTTTCAGTAGGAGATTATGATTATGTCCCTGAAATCTACAAAAAGCTGGGGGCCGAAGTACTTTTCAATAAAATTATGATGAGACCTGGAAGTGTAACAACTGTTGCCCAGTACAATGGCAAACTTTTATTTGGACTTTCCGGTAATCCATCAGCCTGTTTTGTAGGCTTTGAGCTCTATGCAAGACCTATCATACGTAGTTGGTTCCATTCACAGAAACCACATTTACAAAAGGTAAAAGCGACGTTAAACAGTGATTTTAATAAAGCAAATCCTTTCACAAGATTTGTAAGAAGTAAGTTAGTTTTTAATGAGGGCAAATTATTCGTAGAGCCATCCGGTTTGGACAAATCAAATGTGGTAACCTCGTTGGTAGATTGTGATTCACTTATCATCCTGCCTGGTGGAACACGCGGTTTTACAAAAGGTGATGAAGTTGATGTTCTATTATTAGAAGATCAAATAGGCAGCGAGTGGCCGTGGAATTAAAAATCCCCGTACTGCAAATAGTTGGTTTCCAAAATAGTGGTAAAACAACATTGCTAACAAAAATAATTGAAGAAATGAATGACAGCGGATTAAGGGTTGGTACCATAAAACATCATGGACACGGTGGTTTTCCTGAATCAGCTGACACTGACAAAGACACAGCTAAGCATAGAGAAGCAGGAGCAATAGTGACAGGTGTTGAAGGAGCAGGAATGCTACAGCTTCATGCTTATGATGTTGAAGGATGGACACTCTCAAAGATGTTATCATTTTATAAAAGTCTACCACTTGATATAATTTTGATTGAAGGCTTTAAACGGGAGCCTTTCCCAAAAGTTGTTCTTTTACGGTCAGAAGAGGACGAGGTGCTATTGGAACAACTGGAAAATATTCAAGCTGTAATTTCTTGGTACAAACCATTTAAGACAAAAATAGGAAGCCCTGTATTCTATGTTAGTGAGGAAAGTGACTATATGACATGGGTTAAATCCTATTTTGAAAGGATAGATTCTATTGAGTGAACCATTGTTTTTAATAACAAAAGACCCGATTTCAATTGAAGAAGTCACTAACAAAGTAGTACGCCGTGAAGCAGGGGCAATTAATACTTTTATAGGAACGGTTCGTGAATTGACTAAGGGAAAAAAAACGCTCTATCTAGAGTATGATGCCTATCAATCGATGGCGGAGAAAAAACTGGCCCAAATCGGGGATGAAATAAAAGAAAAATGGGGTGACGCAGTTGTTGCTATTACCCATCGAATTGGCAGACTTGAAATTTCAGATATCGCTGTTGTAATCGCTGTTTCCACTCCTCACCGTGCTGATTCGTTTGAAGCAAGTCGGTATGCCATTGAACGTATTAAGGAGATTGTTCCTATTTGGAAAAAGGAACATTGGGAAGATGGCGAATTATGGATTGGGGATCAACTTGAAAGAAAAGCTTATCTTTCTGGAAAGCCTGAAAAGGAGGACCTTGGTAATGATTAATATTTTACTATTTGCTCACCTTCAGGAGGCTGTTGGAGAGTCAAGCCTTACATGGACGGAATTGCCGATTACCGTTGGGGACCTTAAACAAAAAGTAACTGAAAAGTTTAATCTCCCTCTTCAATCAGTAATGGTTGCCGTAAATGAAGAGTATGCAGAAGACCATCTCGAATTAAAAGACGGAGATGTCGTAGCATTGATTCCACCTGTTAGTGGGGGATAATATCCCCCTTTTTCCTTTTTAATGGCAATTTATGTCTATATAATGACTACTTTTCATATATTTATGTTGAAAATATAATTTCCTGTGGTAATTAGGACAATTATTTTTTATAATTAATAATGAGAATAGTTATCATTATCCAAGCGTGGAGGGATGTAACTTGGTTTTAGCAGATTTAAAGCAAGGGGAAAAAGCTAGAATAAGAGATTTTTCTATGCTTTCAGATTTAGTGAAACGTAGATTAATAGATATGGGTATTTATGAAGGTGTTGAAGTGTGTTTAAAAAGTAATATGCCTTTCGGCGGTCCCTATATGATTGAAACATTCGGCCAATGTGTTGGTATAAGAAGAAACGAAGCCGCAACGATAAGAGTGGATAAAGCATGATTGAAATAGCCTTATTTGGAAATCCGAACACAGGAAAAACATCACTTTTTAATAGTTTGACAGGCTCCTATGAATACGTTGGGAACTGGAGCGGGGTAACTGTTGAAAAGAAGGTTGGGTTACTTCGCAATAAACAAGGCCATCTGATTGATCTTCCTGGTATCTATTCTTTAAATCCACTTTCAAAGGATGAGCAGGTCGTTACTGACTTTCTGCTTCACGAATCCTTTACAGAGGTATTAAATATTGTTGATGCTTCACAGCTTGAACGGAATCTACAATTAACCATTCAATTATTAGAATACGGCAAGCCGTTGATCATCGGATTAAATATGATGGATGTTGCAAAAAATCGTGGCATCGATATAAATGAAAAATTATTGGGCGACCAATTAGGCGTCCGGATCGTTCCAATTATTGCCCGTACGGGTAAAGGCTGTGATGATTTAAGCAAGCATCTTGTTGTATCGGCAACACAAAGAAAAGAACCGCTCAAGTTGTATTATGGTTCTGTTATTGAAAAAGGAATTGATAAACTTTCTCAATTAGTTGTTGGTAAGAAAAAGTCCATTATTGAGCAATTGCCGCCGTTAAGATGGTTAGCTTTACAATTCTATGAAGGAAACAAGGTTGTATTTGACTATTTACAAAAGTTTATTGCTAGTGAAGAGTTAGATCAATTACTTCGTGAAACAGAAGCAAAACTAACTGAAAAAAATGAAGGCAAATCATTGCATCAAGCCATATACAATGTAAGAAGAGAGTTCATTGGCAACATTATTATTGATGCAGCAAAAAGAAAAAAAGCTGATAAATTGCCACTTACAGAAAAAATTGATTTGGTCGTAACCCATAAAATATTAGGTATTCCTATTTTTCTATTCTTCATGTATTTAATGTTTATGCTTACTTTTAACTGGCTTGGTTTTCCGTTATCCGATGCTCTTGATGCATTTTTCTCAGGACCATTAACGGAGTGGCTCACTGCTGGTTTAGTAACCATTGGTGCTTCCGATTTTATACAATCGCTTATACTGGATGGAATCGTCGCTGGTGTGGGTGGCGTTTTAGTGTTTGTCCCACAAATTTTTATTTTGTTTTTCTTTATATCATTTTTAGAGGATTCCGGTTATATGGCAAGGGTAGCTCTAGTTATGGATCGTCTGATGGAATCAGTCGGATTGAACGGCAAATCATTTATCCCGATGATTATTGGATTCGGGTGTAATGTACCAGGTGTTATGGCTGCAAGAACGATTGAACAACCTAAAGAAAGATTATTAACAATCTTATTAACTCCTTTAATGTCTTGTTCAGCACGTTTGCCAGTTTATGCTTTGTTTGTTGGCGCCTTTTTCGCCGCCAATCAGGCATTTGTTGTACTAGCACTGTATGTGTTAGGAATTGTCATGGCCCTTATTTTAGCTAAAGTATTTTCTTCAACGATTTTAAAAAGTGAAACATCGGTGTTTGTCATTGAACTACCGCCGTATCGTATACCACAGTTCCAAACACTGGCACGAAGCACTTGGGATAAGGGGAAAGGATTTGTTCGTAAAGCCGGAACCTTTATTTTTGCAGGTTCAGTTGTTATTTGGTTATTATCCTATGCAGGTCCTCACGGTTTAGCAGTAGAAATGAACGATAGCTTTCTGGCTATGATTGGCAGCGTATTTGCACCTTTGTTAGCACCGATTGGCTTCGGCACTTGGCAGGCAGGTGCATCATTATTAACTGGTTTCTTTGCTAAAGAAGTTGTTGTTTCAACGATGAATATTATTTATCACGTTCCAGATGTAGGCTCGTTACAAGGGATACTAGCAGGTGCCTATACACCACTTTCTGCCTTTACATTTATGGCGTTTGTACTGTTATATGTACCATGTTTAGCGACAACAGCTACTATTCAAAAGGAAACTGGTTCAGTGAAGTGGACACTTTTTGCGATCGGTTATGCACTTATATTAGCTTATGTATTATGTTTAATTATATATCAGGTAGGTCGTGCACTTGGATATGCTTAAAAATCGGTTTGGGCGAAAACTTCAAATTTTCGCCTGATATTTTCTTCAGAAGGGCGGGGAATTCCATGTTGGCGAGCGTGATCATCGGCGTTGTAATTTTTGGCTATGCCGGCTGGGCTTTAATGAAATTCATTAAAAACAGCAAAAAAGGAAAATGTGCTGGCTGTGCTATCGAAAATTCATGTCAGACTAAAGATAAGTGTATTTGAGAAAAGCGTAAGCGCCTGCTCATCGCCGTACAAAATGGAGGGGCTTCGACTGAGATATAGGAAACTTGAATTGCGTTAGCAATTCTTAGTTGACTTATCGTAGGGAGGAGACCTGAAGTTTGCTAGGCGATAGGCGCTGGAGCTGGCCGATGATGCACAAAATTAAATACTTTCTTAACCATTAAAAAAGGATGCCCTATTAAGGACATCCTTTGACATTTAGCAGTTATTATCTTTTAACAACGTTAGCAGCTTGAGGTCCGCGGTTGCCTTCAACGATTTCGAATTCAACGTTTTGACCTTCTTCTAAAGACTTGAAGCCTTCGCCTTGAATAGCTGAGAAATGAACGAATACATCGTCTCCGCCTTCAACTTCGATAAATCCAAAACCTTTTTCTGCATTAAACCATTTTACTTTACCAGTTTGCATGTGTTTGCCTCCTAAAATTCCTTGCACTTCGATATGTGCTTTGTAATCTTTAACCATTACGTCTTACATAAATTCTAAATAACGATTTTCTCATTGCGAGACAGAACACAGCTGTATTTCTAATGATCATTTCATTATTGCTTAAACCTATATATGAGGTAATCGGTCTATTATAGAATACCATTAGACCCATACAATGTCAAATATTTTAGAAAGCCCTTACATCTTTGCTGTATAATATTATACCGTTCTTTCACTAACTAAATATACGTATTTTATCATAGACAAGTTTGATATAATGAAGGTGTAAATTTTTGAGGGTGGTATTAGTATGCAAAAAAAAATATATATTGGTTTTCTTACGCTTTTATTTTTATTATTTATATCTACGGGTTGTAGCCAAAATAACGCTAAAGATGGATCAGAGGGAGCAAATACTCTGGAACCAACGGAGCTTATGATATCAGCCGCTGCAAGCCTAACTGATGCCTTAAATGAAATGAAACAGGTTTATGAAAATGAGCACAAATCCGTCGAGTTATTATTTAACTTCGGTGGTTCCGGAAAATTGGCTGCACAAATTGAACAGGGAGCGCCTACGGATCTTTTTTTATCTGCTGATCAAAAGTCAATGGATAATCTAGAAAAAAAATCTTTAATTACTGTAGACTCAAGAGCCGATTTCACAGGGAACAAAATTGTCCTTGTTGCAGAAAAAAATAAAAAGATTTCAATCCACTCATTAACAGATATTGACCCCAATACGCTAACTCAAATCGCCATTGGGGAGCCAGATAGTGTTCCAGCTGGGACATATGCTAAAGAAGCATTAGAGTCCATTGGAAAGTGGGACGAAGTACAATCAAAGCTGGTCTATGCAAAAGACGTACGTCAAGTGTTAACATATGTTGAATCAGGGAATGCGGATATTGGTTTTGTATATTCAAGTGATGCTTTGACCTCAGATAGAGTAAAAGTTTTAGCTGAAGCTGATACAGCAATACATACGCCAATTGTTTACCCTGCCGCAATTGTTGCAGACAGTAAAAATCAAGCTGAAGCACAGCAGTTTATCGTTTTTTTACTTAGTGATATTGGTCAAAGCATATTAGAAAAGTATGGTTTTGTGAAATAATACAACTAGAGGTGTTGATACAATTGAATTATTCTCCGCTGCTACTATCATTTAAAATATCAAGTATCTCCACCATTGTCGTATTTATTTTAGGCCTAGTTGTATCAAGATATTTATCGCGACACAACTTCTTTGGTAAGAGTGTGGTTGAATCTGTACTTCTTTTACCATTAGTTCTTCCGCCAACCGTTGTCGGTTTCGGCCTGCTCCTATTATTTGGAAAAAACGGACCAATCGGAGGACTTTTACTGGAATGGTTTGATTTTCAAATTGTGTTCACTTGGATAGGTGCAGTAATTGCTGCCATTGTTGTATCATTCCC
>JAENZK010000212.1:6313-8252 GCA_016841285.1 Guptibacillus hwajinpoensis
AGCCTTTCAAAATTATGATCGAAATTTAGAAAATGCTGCTTTAACGATGGGTGCATCTAAATGGAAGGTGTTTTGGACAATTTCTTTTCCGCTTGCTTGGCCAGGGCTGTTATCCGGCCTTGTGTTATCCTTTGCCAGGGGATTAGGTGAATTTGGGGCAACGCTGATGATTGCCGGCTATATACCAAATAAAACGGATACGATTCCAATGGCGATCTATTTTGCAGTGGAATCGGGACAAACGGAGGTTGCTCAATTTTGGGTTATCATCATCGTTGCTCTTGGATTCAGCACAATCATGTGGTTAAATTGGTGGAGTAAGCGAAACATAATGAAGTACGCATCTAATGATAGAGTTTAAGCAGAAAGGTGGGTATTGATGTTATCAATTCAGATTAAAAAGAAGCTTGCCCATTTTACAGTTGATGTTGACTTACAGATCAACAAGGAAATCGCGATATTATTTGGACCATCCGGTTCAGGTAAAACAACAATATTAAACTGTGTTGCAGGGTTAACACAACCAGACCAAGGTCAGATTACCAACAGTGGTATTGCCTTTTTTGGTCCATCAAGTAGGCCGCTCCCTGTTCAAAATCGGAATGTTGGCTACCTTTTTCAGGACTATGCTTTATTTCCTCATATGACAGTTTGGAAGAACATTTCCTATGGGATGAAAAATCTGCAATTAACAGAGCAAATTATCGACGTGTTAAATATAAAACATTTGTTAAATAAATACCCAAGAGAAATATCAGGTGGGGAGAAACAAAGAGTGGCGTTAACGAGGGCCTTGGCGACAGAACCAAGCCTCCTGTTACTCGATGAACCATTTTCAGCATTAGATTTTGAAACACGTCAGCAATGTCATGAGGAACTTCGTCGTCTTCATGAATTATGGGGAATTCCAATTTTAATGGTCACTCATGATATACAGGAAGCAAGAAAATTAGGGGAACGCATTTTTTATATAAAGACAGGAAAAATAGAAAAGGTAGTTCAAGCAAAAGTTTGCTGAACTACCTTTTAAAGTCTGTGCACAATTGTCTAGTTCCAGCGCCCAGCGACTCGTAAACTTCGCTAAACGGGCGCTTACGCTTTTCTAATGGTAATTTGAAAACTTCCATCCTCTAATTCAATCGTTTCGTGCTTAAGCCCGCGTTCATCTAATTCCTCGTAAAGAAACATTGGACGGCGGTCGTTATTTATAATCAGTTCTTCACCCTCTGGCAATTCTTCAAGAGCTGCCAGGGTTCTCATCATTGGTTGTGGTGGTTCAAGGCCACGATTATCAAGCTTCATTAGAATTCTCCTTACTGTTTAACAAAAGTTATTTTCCAATGGTCTTCTGCAATTTCTTCAACTTCGTTTGAGAAACCTTTTGAACTAAATACACCTAATAATGGCGTTGGTTTAAATATTGCGTGTAAAATAAATGTATCACCAGCTGAATCCAAGCCCTCAATAGCTTGCATTATTTTTTGAAATGGTTCTTGTTTATTTTTAAGTTCCTCACGTACGTCTAGTTCTACAACTTTACTCATTTTTATCACTCCTACTAAAATTTGTGGCTAGATCAAGCCCATGGTCGCTTCCGCTTTTCTATTGTCTAGCTCCAGCTCCCAGCGACTAGCAAACTTCACACTCCTCCACTGCGATAAGTCAACATCAGCTCGTACCTCGCTGTGTTTCCTTTATCTCATTGCGGAGTGCTCCAGTTTGTTCGTCGCTATACGGTCGCTTCCGCTTTTCTATTGTCTAGCTCCAGCTCCCAGCGACTAGCAAACTTCACACTCCTCCACTGCGATAAGTCAACATCAGCTCGTACCTCGCTGTGTTTCCTTTATCTCATTGCGGAGTGCTCCAGTTTGTTCGTCGCTATACGGTCGCTTCCGCTTTTCTATTGTCTAGCTCCAGCTCCCAGCGACTAGCAAACTTC
>JAENZK010000213.1 GCA_016841285.1 Guptibacillus hwajinpoensis
TTTCCCAGCAAGAAAAACAAATAAGTCAATTACATGGTATGATATCTTCTTTTTTAGCGTTTCTTTAGTAATGGCGATCTACATTGGTTTAAATGGAGAGCGCATTATTATGGAAGGATGGGATTGGAATGCACCTATAGTACCTACGATCTTTAGTATTTTGCTTTGGGGATTATTATTGGAAGCTCTTCGGAGAGTTGGAGGGCTGGTTTTAACAATTATCGTGTTGGTAATATCACTATATCCTTTGATTGCATCAGATATTCCACTTCGTTTGTTACAGGGACAGTCATATGACTTCTTAACTTTAGCTAGAAACCATATTATGAGCTCTAATAGCGTATTCGGTATTGCCTATACGACAATTGGAAATACCCTATTAGGATTTTTAGTGTTCGGAGTAGTTATTACCCATACAGGCGGTGGTAAGTTCTTTTTTGAATTAGCTCAATCTATTTTTGGAAGGACCAGAGGTGGATCTGCGAAGGTAGCTGTAGTTGGAAGTGCCTTCTTCGGTATGCTTAGTGGAAGTGCTGTATCTAACGCAGTTACAATCGGATCAATGACAATACCTGCTATGAAAAAAGCTGGTTATAAACCGTATTACGCGGCTGCGATTGAAGCAACTGCATCAACTGGAGGAACCATTACTCCTCCGATTATGGGCTCAGCAGCATTCATAATGGCATCATTTCTGGCAACTCCATATTACGAAATTGCTTTAGCTGCAGCAATACCTGCGCTTTTATACTATTTAGGAACATTTATTCAAATAGATGGATATGCTGCGAGAAATAATTTACAAGGCTTGCCAAAATCCGAGATTCCTTCCTTCTGGAAAACTCTAAAAAATGGCTGGTACTACATTTTTTCTATTCTTATTATGGTTATCTTTTTAGGTGTTTTAAACTCAGAAGGGCAAGCTCCGTATATAGCGAGTTTAGCATTGGTACTAGTAACCTTATTTAATAAAGAAACTAGATTAAATAAAAAGCAATTATTTGAGATGGTTGTTCAAATGGGAGTCGTACTATCCGAAATTATTGTTATCATTGCAGGTGTTGGTTTTATTGTTGGGGCATTATCAGCCACAGGAGTTTCTTTCTCACTTTCAAGAGAACTAGTTGCCGCTGCAGGAGATAGTATGATTCTTATTCTAATAGGGGGAGCAATTACATCTTTTATCTTGGGAATGGGGATGACAGTATCTGCCGTTTACGTATTTTTAGCTGTGATTATGGCTCCAGCATTGATCACTGTAGGAGTTGATCCAATTGCTGCTCACCTATATGTAGTATATTGGGCTACCGTTTCTTATATTACACCACCAGTTGCATTGGCAGCTTTTGCAACTGCGAGTATTGCTGGTGCAAATCCGATGAAAACTGGTTTTCAGGCTGTCCAATTAGGAGTTACGAAATATATTGTACCTATTTTTATGGTATATAATCCTGCGGTCTTAATTGGACGGGGGGAGCCGCTAGAATCGATCCTCAGTATTAGTGTTTCTATAATTGGTGTCGGTGTAATTGCTATGGCTTTAGAAGGGTACCTCTATTTTGGAGGTATACTAAATGTTCTTGGCAGAATAATGCTATTAGTTGCAGGAATTAGTTTGTTTTTCATGAATGTGTATATGTTTATTTTAGGTGTTGGTTTAATAACTCTAGTCTACTTATTTAAGAATAAACTAACAGTAAGTGTATATAAGAATGGAGATAGTCAAGTTGTAGGTGTGAGCCAATAATCTGATTATATTATCTTTAGAAAGGGGATGGATGCATACCTATGAACGATTCCCGTGTTACAGAAATACTTGCTAATCATGTTTCAAATGCAATGGAAATCCAATTGGATGATTTATTAATTAATCAGGTGAAAAAAGTTTATTTAGATTATTTATGTAGTGCTATTACCGGTTCAGACACGGATGTTGGTAAATTAGTTTATAAATCATTACTTGAAGTAGAAGGGGAAGGAAACTGTAATATTATCGCTCAAGATAAGGGTCTTTCAAAAACTAATGCCGCATTTGTAAATGGTACCTTTTCCCACTGTTTAGATCTAGATGATGGCCATACAAAGGGATCAATTCATCCCGGTACGGTTGTTCTACCAGCGCTGCTTGCAGCAGCTCAACAAGTAAGACCTGATTTCGAGGAACTTGCTAAGGCAACAATAATAGGATATGAGGTGTGCTTGAGAATTTCTTCAGCTATCCACCCTTCATCCAGAAAGAGGGGGTTTCATAACACCCCTGTTGCTGGAATTTTTGGAGCCGTTGCTGCAATATGCACACTAAAAAGGTTCAGCAAAGAGGAAGTCCAAAACGCTTTTGGGATAGCTGCAAGCTTTGCAGGAGGTCTGTTCGCATTTCTCGGTACAGGATCCGAAGTAAAGCGCATCCATCCCGGTCAGGCAGCACGTGATGCGGTTTTGGCTGTTGAGTTAACCGAAAAAGGCTTATCAGGACCGAAGTTTGTTTTAGAATCTGAAAACGGTTTTTTTCAAGCGTTCGCCGGCGGAAATATAAATGAGGATAGGTTGTTTCGTGAACTAGGTGAAACATTTGAGATAATGAATATTTACTTTAAACCTTATCCTTGTTGTAGGCACCTCCATTCGTCGATTGACGCTGTATATAAAATACGAGAAACTAATCAATTTGAATTACAAGAAATAGCTTCAATTAGAGTAGGGGTTAATAGTATAGCTTATAAACATCGCCATTATGAATGTCAGACATTTTTAGATGCTCAAATGAGTTTACCATACGCCGTTTCATCAGCTTTCGTTCATCCTATTTTAGAAATCAGCCACTTTTATCCGGACCGGTGTTCTGATTCAGTGAAAAGTCTGATCCCACTTGTTGAGGTATATGTAGATGAAAGAGCAGAAAAAGTGTATCCCTTGGAAAGACCAGCAATTGTGGAGATAACGCTGAAAAGTGGTGAAAAAATTATTGAATATATCCATAATCCAAAAGGTGAACCATCAATTCCACTTTCCGGCGAAATTCTTGAACATAAGTTTAAAAGCAATTGTAGTCCGATTATCGGTGAAGACAAAGCATTGAGGATTTTGGATAGTGTAAACAAAATGGAAAATCTAAATTTCTTATATGAAATCTAAGAAATTAGGAAATCAATCACAAGATTTTTAAAGAAATTCGAATAAGGATGAATAACTGTTTTTGATTCTTTAAGTCTATAGGAGTGATTATTAATGAGTGTACAACAATATACTTTCCCGATTACAAAATTAGTTGTAGGGGAAGAAGCTTATTTACAATTGCCACAAATACTAGAAGAACTTGAGTGCAAGAAAATATTAATAATAACTGACAAGGTTTTATTCGATATAGGGGTAACTTCGACTGTTACTTCAACTTTAAGTCATTTCGATATTGAGGTGTATGCTGAAATACAGGGAGATCCGACCATTTCCGCAGTGGAAAATGGTTTGAAAATAATGAAAGAAATGGGAGCCCAATGTATTGTAGCAATTGGTGGGGGGAGTTCCATTGATGCTGCTAAAGCGATTTCAATTCTAGCAAAAAATGATATTCCAATTCTGCAAACAGAAGGTATTGATAAGTTTACCGAAGAACCGGTTCCGATTGTGGCAATCCCAACAACTGCTGGTACTGGGAGTGAGGTTTCTCCAGCTGCAGTCATTACGAATGAGGAGGAAAATAGGAAATTCACGATAAGAAGTTGGAAAATTGCTCCGAAAGTGGCGATACTTGACCCTATTATGTTGGAAACTTTACCAGAAAAAATAGCAGCAGCCACTAGTATGGATGCCTTTTGTCACAACATTGAATATTTCTTAGCGAAATCAGCAAGTTCGTTATCTGAGGGGCTAAATTTACAAGCAATTCGCATGATTAATCAGAATATACGGGATTTTGTAGCAGACAGAACAAATAAAATAGCAGCAAAAGAGATGTTAATAGCTAGTATGATCGGGGAGATATCTTTTGCGCTACTTCGTCTTAGCATTAATCATGCAATTGCGCATCCATTGGGAGCTCATTTTAAAATACACCATGGATTGGCTTGCGCGATCATGCTTCCTTATAGTCTCCGGTATAATTTTGAATATTGTATAGATAAACTACCATTGGTTGCTCAAGCTATGGACATTGATATTAGTGGTCTTGATAAACGCGAAGCATCTGAACGAGCAATTGATGAACTTGAAAAACTAATCGAGGATTTGAATATTCCAAAGGGTTTGAAGGAATTTGGAATTAAAGAAACAGATATCCCAATCCTTGCCATAGATGCAATGAAAAGTACTCAACTTGTTGTAAATCCACGACCTGTTAGTCAGGAGGATATTGAAAATATATTGTTAGAGGCAATTTCAAAATAATAAAAGGAGAATGAAAGTATGGAAAGTGTTTTGTGGGAAAGAAATGGGGGAATAGCAACCATTTATTTGAATGAGCCCAATACATTAAATGCATTAAGTGCAAAATTGAAGGAAGAATTATTGAGCGTCCTAAACGAAATAGAAAGGGATAAATCAATTTCTGTCGTCATTCTTACTGGAAAAGGTAGAGCATTTTGTACCGGTGGAGATTTAAAAGGAATGGCAAAACTTGAACAATATGATCCAATCACAGTTAAAAGAGGTATGGAGCTGTCAACAACTATTATCGAAAAAATTTGGAAATGGCCCAAAATTACAATTGCTGCCATTCATGGGTATGCTGCCGGTGCTGGTTTTAGCTTAGCATTAGCATCAGACTTAATTATTGCGGAAGAAAATACAAAGATGATCCTCTCGTTTAAAAATGTAGGATTAATACCGGATTTAGGAATTCATTACCATTTACCACGAATTGTTGGTGAGTGGAAGGCAAAGGAATGGATATGGAAAGGTATAAAAATGACTGTTGAAGAGGCCGTATCCCACGGGTTCAGTATTGAGATTGTTCCTAAAGGAAGTTTAGAAGAAAAATCGATAGAACTTGCTAATGAGCTATTAACAGGACCATTACAAGCCTATATGTATTCTAAACAATTAATCAATCAATCTACTAACATGAAATTGGAGGATATACTAGCAAAAGAAAATGACATTCATACAATTTTAAGGGCAACTAATGACTTTAAAGAGGGAGTTACTGCATTTTTAGAAAAACGTAATCCGAAATTTTCTGGGAATTAACTCGTTTGCCGTACTAGGGAGGAATTTCATAAATATTAGAAACTCAATGAGGGGGTTAAATCATGCTTTATGAAAATATTTTAGCTTATAAAGACGGAAGCATTGGACTAATAAAAATTAATAGGCCAGAGGCTAGGAATGCTATAGACTCTAAAACTTTGGAAGAAATTGACTATGCACTTGGACAATGGGAAATGCATGAAGGTGTAAAAATAATCGTCATTACTGGTGAGGGGGAAAAGGCCTTTGCATCCGGTGCTGATATTAAACAATTAAAACTAAAAAAAGCGAAAGATGCCTTGCTTCCGGGGTTATCAGGTTTATGTCTAAAAATTGAGAGTAGCAGTAAAGTAACAATCGCAGCCATTAATGGGTATGCACTTGGCGGAGGTTGTGAGATCGCCCTTGCCTGCGATATACGTATTGCTTCAGAAAATGCCAAAATTGGTCTGCCAGAGTTAAATTTATCAATTTTACCAGGAGGTGGGGGCACTCAACGACTATCTAGGATTATTGGTAAAGGTAGAGCTATTGAAATGATTCTAACTGGTAATATCATTACAGCATCTAAAGCAGAGAGTATAGGACTAGTTTCTACTGTTGTGCCAATGGAGGAACTATGGGAAACGGTTTTGGAAATGGCAAAAAAGATAATAAATAAAGGTCCTTTAGCTATTCAGTTAGTGAAAAATGTGATTAATCATGGATTTGATACGGACATGAAAACAGCATTACTTCTTGAGAAATATGCGCAATCAATCCTTTTTAATTGTGAAGATAAGCAAGAAGGCATTGAAGCCTTCTTAGAAAAAAGGCAAGCGATATTTAAAGGTGAGTAACGACGAAAACCTAGTTCCTAAGTAAGTGCTTAAATATTTAACATATTCAATATCTCGTGATAAATAAATGAACATTAAATATTTTTAGAAAGTTTATATTTCCCTTAATTTCCACAAAAAACTACTGTTATCAGTTTTTCTATGGATTGGCACGAATATTGCATATTTAAAAAATGTAGCTTGGTAGTCATACCTAATATTAAATAAATTTGATAAGGAGAGGATTCAATTTGGCTGTAAAAAATGATGTAGGAACAATAGATGTTGGGCTATGGATTGGTGGTCAATGGGTAGAGACGAAAGAAAAAGTTCCCGTGAAGAATAAATTTACTGGAGAAATTTTGGGTTTTGTAGGTAAAGCAGATCAAGAACAAACAGAGTTGGCCGTTACTAATGCCAAAGAAACGTTTGAAAAGGTTAAGTTGTCGCCATATGAGCGTTCAGTGATATTGAATAAAATGGCTCAAAATCTGAAAGAGAATAAGGAAGAACTTGCTCTTATTTTGACTCGCGAAACTGGTAACACAATAAGAGAATCACTCGCTGAAATAGACCGTTGTGTATTTACATTTGAGTATAGTGCGGAAGAGGCGAAAAGAATTACAGGAGAAATGTTGCCGATCAATTCTATGAAAGGAAACGAAAACCGGTTTGGTTTCACAGTACGAGTTCCCGTAGGGGTTGTTTGTGCCATTACCCCATTCAATGGACCTTTGAACCTTGCATCACACAAAATTGCACCGGCAATCGCAGCAGGAAACACCGTTGTCTTAAAGCCTGCAAGGACGACCTCTTTAAGTGCTGTCCGATTTGCTGAACTACTAAAGGAAGCTGGATTGCCTGATGGGTATTTAAATGTTGTATTCGGTGGTGGTGGGGATGTTGGAACATGGCTTCTCCATGACCAGAGAATTAATTTTTATAGTTTTACTGGAAGTGAAGAAGTCGGAAAAATGATAAAAAAGGAAACAGGACTTCGCCGTGTAGGGTTAGAGTTGGGCAATAATTCAGCTACGATTGTATGCTCTGATGCAAACATCGATAAAGCAGCTGAGTTATGTGTGAAACGGGCTTTATGGAAAGCTGGGCAGGTATGTATTTCAGTACAGCGTGTGTATGTACATGAGGACATCCTGGAGCAGTTCCTTCAAAAAGCGACTGCTATCATGGAGCAAGTTAAAGTAGGTGATCCAGAGGATCCTAATACAGACATTGGAGTTATGCATACCGAAGAAGCTGCAAGCAGAATTGAAGCATGGGTTCATGAAGCAGTTGAACAAGGGGCGAGAATAGTATATGGGAATAAGAGGAACAAATCCCAATTCATTCCAACTCTACTGACAGATGTAAAGCCTAACATGAAAGTTGTATGTAAAGAGATCTTTGCTCCTGTCGTCTCCGTTATTCCATTTAGTGATTTGGAAGAGGTTATTGGTCTAGTAAATGACTCTGATTATGGCTTACAAGCAGGTGTATTTACAAACGACATTAACACTGCATTTTATTTAGCTAATAAAATTGAAGTGGGCGGTGTAAATATTAACGATACATCGAACTGGCGTGCAGATATTATACCATATGGCGGAATAAAAAATAGTGGGATTGGCAGGGAAGGTCCAAAGTATGCTATTGAGGAAATGACTGAACTTAGAGTAGTTACATTTAATTTAAATATCTAGGTAATAGATATTAAGATAAGATATTAATCCAAAAGGATTGTTGCCTTAGCTTTTGCTTCTTAACAGGTTGGGTAACAATCCTTTTGCTGTTTTATCCAAATTTCCGACTAAACAAAAAAACTCCTCAAAACCGCATTAATAATGCTAATTTTTGAGGAGTTTTGTATTATTAACTTTTATTTCAGTATTTGTTCACCTGATTTTTTCTCCATTATTTTTATTTCCTGTAGAACAGGCAATAAATAACTTAAATAAAGATCAGGATCTTCAATCATTGGGAAATGTCCTATCCCTTTCATTTCCGTAAATTTTGCAACTTTTATTTTCTTCACAGTTTTTTCAGACATCTCAGGCGTACAAGAAAAATCATATTCCCCGGTTAACATATATACCGGACAGCGAGATGTATCAATATTATGAATATATTCTCTTGCATCTCAATCACCACTATAAAATTCAATATCCCCATAAAAAACTCCATGACCACCTTGAGAATACTCCCACAT
>JAENZK010000214.1 GCA_016841285.1 Guptibacillus hwajinpoensis
GCCAGCATCGTCGTATTAGCTGCAACCGGCATGGCCGCAAGTAAAATATACACATATTTTATCGTCTCACTTACTGGCATGAAAGCGACAAGCACAGCAGCAAGTAATGGTGAAATAATCATACGAATAAGTACAACTGTATTCACATATCTTAAAGCAAATACTTGTGGTTTAATTTCCGCTAATTGCATCCCAAGGAGTAACATCACTGTCGGAATTGAAGCTGACCCGACTAGACTTATTCCATCAATAATCGTTGGCGGAAGCTTTATATGTAAAACTTGTAATAGCATTCCCAAACATGCACCATATAGAACAGGCATCTTTATAACTCTCTGAAGTGCTTCCTTCACTGTTGTCGATTTTTCACTTCCAAATGCCGCAATAAAAATACCAATAGAATTTATGATAAAGGAGTGGAAAACCATAATGATGACCGCATAATCAAACCCTAAAGCCCCAAAAGCAAACAAAGCAACCGGCGCCCCATAGTTCCCGCTATTCGGAAAAATACTCCCTAACAGCATAGCTGACATATGAGTTTTATCTGCCTTAATGATTTTTCCAAATATGAAAGTTACACCAATCAACAAAATCACAAGAAGGACTGTAAAAAGAAACATATAAAAATACTCAATATTAAGCGGATTCGTATAAAACGTATCAAACGTTAAAAAAGGCGACATTAAATAAAGAGCCATAGTCGATATCGTTTTGATATTTAATTTAAGGACCTTTTGTCCAATAAAGCCAGTCCCAAAAATCAGAAATGCAGGTAAAACTATTAAAAGCAATTCCAATGTAAAAGCTCCCTTTCCTTAACTTTTCACTATCATTCTTTAAAAATATGTTATTACCATACTTTACCACGAATTTAGAACGAAGACTAATGAGAGCCTTTTCATTTTGTCACAATATATCCATAACATCACATAGGAAGTCAAAGAAAATCGTAGTATTTTAGAAGTAGGGGTAAAAGAGAGGTGAATTTTACCGTGGTGAGAAAAAAGTGGAATTGGTTTATGTATCGGCCCGAAAAGGTAAGTTACCGCATTTGGATTGACGATGATAGATACATTGCATCTGCATCGAATGAAACAATAACCGTTTATAATTATGGAAATACCCCTGGGATAGCAAAGGAAGCAGCACTTTTCACACTTCAACAAGCATTAAAGAAAAAAGAAAGAAGAGAACGTAAATTTATTACTAGAGGGAATGGTTATGTATTATATCGAATTAAATAAGACAAAGCCCTTCCTATATGTGGAAGGGCTAATTTTTATCTCTCTGTAAAAACCTGTCCTGAAATAGCTTCATCCATCGAATACATTAATTCGTATTGTCGTATCTTTAATTCGAACAAAGTTAACGGATCACGGAAAATTTCAGGGTTTTCCCGCATGTATTGTAAGGATTCTTTATTTTGTTCAATATTTCTCTGAGCTTCCTCACTTGTTCTATTCAATACTTCAAATGGATTAGAGAAAAACATCCGAATATCCCGTTCGATCGATCTTTCGAATAAATCTAATTGCTGAAGAAACGGTTGTATTATTGACTGTGCAGTTTGACTGTAATCCGCATTTTCAATAAAGTTTTTGTATGTACTATGAAGTTTTTCTTTATTTTTTGATAACGTGCCAAATAGTTTGCCAGCGCTTTTTAGCAACAACTGCGCTGGGGTATTGCGCAACATAATATTCTCTTTTTCAAAAAGTACAATCCCTCTTGTTAATCGGTCCATATCCCGCTTCCAATCATCCAACACTTTAAAGTCACAATTCAACTCAATTTCCTTCTCATCACATATATTATTCAAACTATCGCTTAATTCATTTAAATAGACTTGCGAGCTCTTAAACTCTTCTTCACAATCCGCTAACCATCTTTGAATGGCATTTTCAAAATCCATCATTGCTGTATTTTCCATGTAATCCTTAATTCGACGATTCATTTCTTCATTAAGCTCAACATGCAATCTTCCAAAATCACTGTCTACCGTAACCATGTCTGAACAATTGCGAAGCGTCTCAGGGATCTTGACCATCAATTTCTGTATCCATTGATTTTTTACGATTTCGAATGAAGTTGCAAATACCTCCCCTTTGCTCTCTTCCATATCATTTAGCTGATGATGTATACCACCAATCTTAACGAGTAGCTCATCATTCAAATTTATATTACCAATAATGGCATTTTCCATTTCTACTTTTTTATCAATAAGAAACCCAATTGCCTTTTTTAAAATATAAAGGAGCTTAGAAGAACTTAACTCTTCTAGATTAGAATCTTCCATCATAGGCTTAACAAATAAAGATAACTCATGCAACAATCCCTCTTCGTTAGCCCATTTTTTAATAGATTCAAAGAGCCTTTTTCCATCGTCTAGGCCATTTAAATCCCTGCTGGAACTCTTCATTACATTTTCAGCCTCACTAACCAAAGAAGCATCAAGCTGGGATGGAAAAAACTCATTCCATGCCATAATTCCAGCTGAACAGCTCAAAGGTTCAGAATCTGAGAATATCTTCATCCAATTAGCGAAATGATTCTGTATGATCTCAGTAAAGTCCTTAATTAAATACCTTCCACTAATCAACTCATCCAATGTTTCTTTAAATCGGGTTGGGAACATCTTCCAGATATAAGAGCCTTCCAAACTGTTATTGTGAAGAAGGTGGTTGATCTCTTTCAGCCACTGAAAATAATAATCACTTTGTTTATAACTATCCCATAAAGCTGTTGCTAGTCTTTCAAATCGAAATTTATCAATAGTAAACAAAGTCACTAAGGCTTCACTAAAATAACTAGGTTCTATATTAATCGTTAAACCTCGCTCTACATACCCTTCCACAACTGCAAACCATGAAAGTGACTTTGTACGGATAGCCTCATTGATAGCAAGCTCCACTGCATTTCCCCAATCTTTGTACTCCTCAAAGAATTCACGAGCATTGTCAGTCACACAGGAATAGTCTGGATTTAAGTTAACTGCATTTTTTATGATATCAGCCGCATCTTCAAGTTTTCCTAGTTTTTTATATAATGAAAAAAGCTGCAAAAAGACTTCCATATTTAACACTTCTGAATCAGTTTCAACAGCCTTATAGATATCTGCAGCTAGTTCCAGCAAATTCAATTCAAAATGGGCATCGGCAATATTTTTTTGAGCCCACGGTTTTAAATTTTCATTTAAAACATTCTCCCATTTAAATATCGCAGCTTCATAATCCTTGCTTAAAAAATAAATCTCCCCTTGTGCAAAGCGAATTGAAGAAAAATCAGGTATTTCATTCTCCTTCTCATTCATGTACATTTCACCCAAGACTTGAATTGGCTGTCCTGTTTTATTTTTATTTATTATAGTTTGATAATAAGATTTATTGATTAACTCTTTCACAATTGTCATCATGGACCCCCACATTTGCTCATTAGATTGGTGCTTTCAATTTAAGATAGTGACAACTATAGCAAATTCACAGTTACTTTATTATTCGAAGAAGGAACGTGATTTGTGAGGATAATCAAAAAATGAGTCCATTCAATGAACTCATTTTTTTTGATTAAGATGTTTTTGTATTATCCTTTATTGGATCACCCGATGCTGGTGTTGCTGCTGCAATTAATGCTTTAGTATAGGGATGTTTCGGATTTTGAAAAATTTCCGTACATCTGGCCGCTTCAACTATTTTTCCGCAATACATGACGATGACTTTATCAGCAAAATATTTAACCAATGGTAAGTCATGTGAGATAAAGATCATGCTAACTTGGAGATCGGCCTGCAGTTCCTTTAATAAATTCACAATTTGAGCTTGGATAGAGACATCCAATGATGAAACAGGCTCATCGAGAATGACCATTTTGGGATTCACTGCAAGGGCACGGGCAATCGCAACTCTTTGTCGCTGTCCTCCACTCATTTCATGAGGAAAAACGTGATACTTATCCGGTGTAATTCCAACTAGTTCAAGTAATTCTATCACTCGAATCCTGCCCTCTTTTACCTTCCACCCCGCGACAAGGAGAGGCTCTAATATCGCTTCACCAATACTCATTCTTGGATTTAGACTTGAGAAGGAATTTTGAAAAACAAAACCAAGTTGTTGATGAAATAATTCTCGATCCTTCTTCTTTGCCAATGGTTTCCCTAGAAAGTTCACATACCCCGCTGTTGGCTTATATATTCCAACTGCTGTTTGCCATAAGGTTGACTTTCCACAGCCACTTTCTCCGACAATAGCTGTAATTTCACCACGTTCAACAGTAAAACTTACACCATCAACGGCCTTAAGTTGCTTTCTTGAAAATATACTGCCTACCTGAAAATGCTTTGTTAAATGATTCAACTCTAAAATAGGCGGTTCATTTTTATTTGAAGATTTTTTTTCCAAATCCCTCGACCTAGGTTGTTCAGAAGTAACAAAATGCATTTTATACTTTTGTTTTTCTTCATTTGATAACGAACAGCATGCTTTATGCCCATGACCAAATGACAAAGAAAAGGTCGGCTCTGTTCTCATACATCTATCTTTCGCAAAAATACACCTAGGATGGAATGAGCACCCGTCTGGTAATTGTAGCGCATTGGGAGGCTGTCCTTCTAATGCAAATAATCTATGTTTATCTGAATCCTCCATTCGTGGGAAGGCTTGAAGTAACGCTTGTGTATAAGGATGCTGCGGATTTTCTAAAATATCCTCCGCTAAGCCAAATTCAATCATCTTTCCGGCATACATGACCATTATTTTATCCGCAAGCGTTACGGTTTCAGCCAAATCATGTGTAATTAACAAGATGGATAAATTCATTTTTCTTTTTAATTCTGCCAGCAATTCTAGTATTTGTTTTTTGATCGTACTATCTAACGCTGTTGTTGGTTCATCTGCAATCAGCAACTGTGGTTTACTTGCCAATGCAATTGCAATCATCACGCGCTGTCGGATTCCACCGCTCAGTTGGTGTGGATATTGCTTTAGTCTCAAGGATGGTTCTGTGACACCAACCTGTTTTAATAGAGCAATACATTCGTCATGAACTGCAGCCTTCGTTATTCCTTTTTCTTTTCTTAATAAAATTGCTTCCTCCAATTGACGACCAACTTTTAACACTGGGTTTAGCGCACTCATCGGATCTTGGAAGACCATTGCAATTTGCTGGCCACGAATTTTATCCCAGTCCTTTTCCGTATTCCCAATTAATTCGTTGCCGGAAAAGCGGATGCTTCCATTATTTATTTTTCCATTTTCAGGCAACAACCCTATGACTGATAAAGCTGTGGCTGTTTTCCCTGAGCCAGATTCACCAACAATTGCTAACGTTTCCCCTTTTTCCAATGAAAATTCCAATCCCCTAACAGCCGGTAATTTTCCATTCGCAGTATGATAGAAAACTGATAAATTTACTACCTGTAATAATGGATCGTTCATGATATCCGCTCCGTTTATAAGACTCTCTTTTTTCGTTTGAATAATGCTATACTTTGAGATGGCTAGGATCATATACATCCCGGAGTTTTTCACCCAAAATTGTGAACGCCGAAACTGCTATCATAATTGCTAAACCGGGAAAAAGAAGTAAATATCCATTATCACGCATGTATGGTCTAGCTTCGCTAATCATCATTCCCCATTCCGCTTGTGGGGCTTCAATTCCTAATCCCAATAAAGAAAAGCCCGCTAATGCCATCATAATCCAGCTTATATTTAAAGCTATAATAACTAATAGCTGTGGCATTACATTCGGTAAGATATGTTTCGTAATAATTTTCCACTTAGGTTGCCCATAAAGCTTGGCAGCCAACACATATTCATTTTCCTTAACCGTTAACGTTACTCCCCGGATGACCCGTGCAAAAGAAACCCACCACGATAATATCATCGCAATACCGAGGTTAACTAAGCCAGGACCAATAATCCCAACTACAACTAACGCTAAAATGCGGCTAGGAAAAGCAAATAATAAATCGACAATTCTCATTAATAGACTGTCTACCCATCCACCGGCATATCCGGCTGTCACCCCGACTATCGTCCCGATAATAAAGCAACCCGCCGTTATGATAAGGGCAACGACCATCGTTGTTCTTGTTCCATAAATGATTCTTGAGAACAAATCACGCCCCATATGGTCAGTCCCAAGCCAATGTTCAGAACTAGGAGGAAGCAACCGGTTCGACAATATGCCAACATTTGGATCATGCGGGGCAAGCCAAGGGGCAAAAATAGCTATTAAAAATAAACCCGCTATAATGACAAGGCTAGCTGTTAACCCTTTATCCTTTGAAAGTTTCTTACCTTTTTTGACCCTAGACATGATTAGTTCCTCCTTTAGAATTCATTCGAGGATCTATATATAAATAGATAAGGTCAACTACTAAATTGATAGAAATAATAATAATCGTAATCAAGAGAACATAACCCTGAAGCAGGGGAATGTCCCGGCTGACAATGGCCTGCAGTCCTAACCGCCCTAACCCTGGCCAATTAAAAATACTTTCGATAATGACTGTACCGCCTAATAAAAAGCCGACACTTGCCCCTAGTTGAGTAACAACTGGAATTAGAGCATTTCGCAGCGCATGTTTAAACATAACCGTACGCCTTGATAATCCCTTTGCCCTTGCCATCTTAATATAATCTAAGCTTAATTCCTCTAATAAACTCGCCCTTAAAATTCGAGCCTTTCCTGCACCTAAACCAACCCCTAAGACAATGGAAGGCAGGACAACATGCTGCCATGTACCGTACCCAACAAGTGGAAATACAGACCAGACATAACCGAATAAAAACAATAAAACAAACGATAATAAAAAGTCCGGAATGCAGTTCATTGTTAAGGAAAATCCTAAAATTGCACGGTCAATAAACGAATCTTTATAATAGGCCGCCAACATTCCTAATACAAATGTAATGAAAATACCAATCACAATAGATGTACCTGTCAGTATTAGGGTCGGAGCGATTCTTTGTGTTATTTCTTCAATGACAGGTTGTTCTGTAATCCATGATGTTCCCAAATCAAATTTCAGTGTTTGCATCAGCCAATGTCCATATCGAACTAAAAGAGGCTGATCTAACCCTAATTCGACTTGCACATCCATGATTAACTCAGGGGTAGGCTGTCCTCCATTTCGCAAAATCATATCCTCAGCAATATCACCAGGCACAATATTTGTCAGCAGAAAAGTGAGGAAAGAAATAACCAATAATAGTACCGGCAATATGAGTAACCGCCTGATAACCATGGCCATAAAGAAATCACTCCAAATTTATTTCATTAAAATACTTGCTAATTGTCGATACTTATTTGCCATTTCGGATTCAGGAGCACCCTCAATCACCGTAACACCCTCTTTTTCACACTTTTGAACAATGGGGTCACGCGGAAATGTAAAGGCAAGTTCTGTTCCAATTTCCTCTAATGATTCTAAAACTCTTTGTTCCTCGTTATTTCCACCTTTAGAGTTAAAGACCAATCCCTTTAGCTTTGCATAACCACGATTACGGAAATTGTGAACGGCTTGAGAAATATTGTAGGCTGCAAACAATGACATTCTTTCTCCAGAACTGACGATGTACACATCTTCTGCATAACCATCACGCAATGGAACAGCAAAACCTCCACAGACAACGTCCCCTAACACATCATAAATGACAACATCCGGTTGATAGGTTTCAATTGCCTTTAATTCATTCATTTTTCCAAAAGCACCAATGATCCCTTGACCGGCGCAGCCCACTCCAGGAGTGGGGCCGCCTACTTCTACACATAAAACACCGTTAAATCCTTCGATAACAAAGTCTGATAAAGTGATCTGATCTTGTTTTTCCCTAATAACATTCAATACTGTCGGTACTTTGCTTCGTGAAAGAAACATAGTCGAATCAGCTTTTGGATCACAGCCTATTTGCATAACCTTTAAACCTTGTTGACTTAATGCGGCACTAAGGTTAGCTGATGTCGTTGATTTTCCAATTCCACCCTTGCCATCAGAGGTAATTCCTTTGATCAATTTTTGGTTTGATGACCTACGGAATCCTCCTAGATCGTTAATGTTTATACCAAAATATAACGACTTATTTGATTAAATTACTCTTGTGTTAACGATTGATAACCTTCCCAGCCTACAATTGGATTCCCATCAAAAATAGTAA
>JAENZK010000215.1 GCA_016841285.1 Guptibacillus hwajinpoensis
CCTGCTTTAAATTGAAGGCCATATTGTTAAAGGAACGAGCTAAATCTCCAATTTCATCTTTTGATTTAATTTGAATTTCATCTTGAGTTAAATCTCCCTCCGCAATTTTTTCAGCAACAATGGCCATACTTCTGACTGGTTTCGAAATCATTTTACTAATAACAGTAGCAATTCCAATACCTAATAATAAAGCAATGGCGCCTAATAATATAATGTTACGTTTCATGTCTTTAACTGTTTCTTTCGTTGCATTGCGAACTCTTTCTAACTCTTCAACCTGGTAAGCAATCATCTCATCTGCTTTCGTAAGGTAAGCTCGAACAAGTGGATATCCTTCTTTTGATAAGACATCTATGAACGTTGAATTATTTAGTTTTTTTAATTTAATCGTTTTCTTGGCAACCTCAACATATTGAGCATTTATATTATTTAACTCTTGTAATAATTTTTTATCTCTTTCTTGTTTAAGCAAAGACTCTAATTTTTTACTTATTTCTTCCTGCTGTTTTATAGCTTCTTGGTAGGTTGTGAGGGATTCAATATTCCCCAAAAGTAGATAACCACGATTTGAAGATTGTATGTCTTTTGAAGAAGCAATTAAATCTTTAATCAAACTAATTTTTTGAACTCGATCATCAAGTAAATTTTCATATGTATCAGTTGTTTTAGAGGTTTCTACAGATGCGAAAACCCCCATAAAAATAAGCAATGCTAATATGGCTCCAAAACCCAGGTACATTTTTTTTGCAACAGTTAGTTTCATTTTCATTTCCCCTTCCGAATAGTATAGTATGAAAGTAAGTAAAAAAAGGGCATTGTTTAATTTTCAAAAATCTTATTGTATGTAATTATTTAAATTTTGTTTAATTCTTCTATATCGATGCTCCACGCTATAAGTACTTCGATTTAGTTTGTCACTAATCTCTTTGAAGGAATAGCCACTTTTGTATAATTCGATTAGTCTTTGATCTTCTGTTGTAGTCCACGTACGATATTTCCTTCCCTTTTTAGCATCTTTATCTTTTTTTCTTTCTTCAGCAACCCATTCTGGTTCAGGCAATAGAATATACGGTGTGATTTTTGAGAACTGCACTTTATCTTTATTCATCTCAGCCCATTTCCAAAAGTCAGAGGGGGCAACCAAATAGTATCTTTTGGACGTTCTCGTTACCTTTTTAGTGCACGGTAAGCCGTGATTTTGAACCCACCCTTTTACAGTATTGCGATCTACTTTTAAATGCTTGGCTAATTCTCCAAGTGTGATCAGCCCAGTTTGCATTTTTGTATTTGATAAACCTAAACGATTTATTTTCATAACAATAGAGTCACAAGAACGATTCATTTTTTCAGCTATTGTTGTCAATTTATACATTCCTATATTCTCTTCTAGATAGTTGATTTCAAATGTTGTCCACTCTTTTCTCAATTTTTAAATATCCTCCCATATTTCAGGTACTATCCAGCCAATACCTTATCTAAAGCTTCCTTAATTCTTACTTCTGTGAATGGTTTCACAATAAAGTCCTTTGCACCAGCTTGAATCGCATCTACCACCATTGCTTGTTGTCCCATTGCAGAACACATAATAATGGTTGCTTCAGGATTTATTTTTTTGATTTCCTTTACTGCTTCCACACCAGACATTTCTGGCATCGTAATATCCATTGTTACAACGTCAGGCTTTAGCTTTTCATATAATTGAATAGCCTCTTTACCATTTTCAGCTTCACCGGCAATCTCATGTCCAAGTTTCAGTAAAGTATTTTTTAGTACCATTCTCATGAATGCAGCATCATCTGTTATCAATACACTAGCCATATTTTATCATCCCTTTCTTATCCACCTATTTCCAAACAAAATCGATAATTGGTTGTGGTTTATGTAATAAGAAACCCTGGCAAATATCAACACCCAATGCTTTGGCAACTGCTAAATCCGTTTCTTTTTCAATTCCCTCCAGTACAACATCGATTTTAGAGAAGTGAGCATACTGTAGAATAGACTTTATCATCTCTTGTTTTAATGGTGATGAAGAGAGATTGATAGAAAAATAGCGGTCTAATTTTATATACTGTGGCTCTAATTCAATAATCAAATGGAGGGATGACCACCCTTTCCCTACATCATCTATGGCTATTCGGAATCCTAAATTTTTAATAAAATTAATTTTTTCTTTTAAAGAGTACATATTTTCCACATAATCTGTTTCTACGATTTCAAAAACAACTTTTTCACTTATTTTAGGAAACTGAAATAATAAACCTTTAATAAAATTCGGGAATTCTTTATGTAAAATCGTTGAGGGAAATACATTAATAAATAGGAATCCTTTTGATGGCGATTCTTGGAGATTGTATGTATGAAATATTTTAAAGATTGACTTTGATTCCAATTCAAACAGTTTATTTACCGTCTTTGCTTGTTGAAAAATTACGTCTGGAGCTCCATATTCTGAGCGAAATAATATTTCGCCACCGATTCTTTCCCAATTACTTGTTTGAAACAAACTTTGAGTAAAGTGATGAAAATTCCCTTTTTCAATAATGTGGTGCAACATGATAAACTTCCTTCTCCCCTTAAGACTTAATTAAAAATAGACCGGAGTTTCCGACCCTGTGGCTCTGGGCCAAAGTACCCGACCCCGTGGCTCATTATTCTGTTTAGAAAAAATAAAAAAAGACTTGCCTCCGTAATAAAAGGGACAAGTCTTTTACTTCATTACGGTAACTGGCTGACATTCCATACATGATGGATTAGTCCCTTTAGCTTTGCGTCACTACATTTCTGTAGTTTTGCCTTTTTCAAATTTTTATCACTAAATCTATTTTATTTTACAACATTCAGGACTTTTGTACAGTAGAAATGCGGAAATTTGTGAAAAACCGTAGATTTTTGTTGGAATATGATGAAAGAAGGGGGCCGAAGCTCCTGAGCGGGACGGAGTTTCCGAGTGGGACGGAGTTTCCGACCCTATGGCTCAATTCCACAAAAAAAACGGGAAGGGGCAAATCCCCGACCCGGTTATTTTGTGGTGCCGAAGTTCCTTGGGCCAGAGTTTCCGACCCTCTGTCTCAATTCGGGACACAGAACCCGACCCTCTGGCTCACCGCACCGCCGACCCTCTGGCTCATTTACATATTTAGGACATAAGGTCTGGTAAAATTGTTGCGATTGATGGGAATGCGATTAGTAATAAAATCAAAATAAAAATTGGGATACTAAAAAGGAATGCCCCTTTGTAGGCCTTGCCAATTGGCACTTCAGGAATTACGCCCTTCAGGATAAATATATTCATTCCGAATGGTGGAGAAATTAATGCCAATTCTTGTAAGATAACAACTAAAACGCCAAACCAGATTAAGTCAATATTCATTGAGGTTAGTGTTGGTAAAATAAGTGGTACTGTTATTACTAGCATTGCTAGGGAATCCATTACAGCCCCTAAGATAATATACATTAAAATGATAAGTAGGATTACTCCTATCGGGGATAAATTCACCGATACAAAAAAATCAGACAAAGCAGATGGTAGTTTGGTAATAACTAAAAAATAATTAAAGAGAAACGCGCCGATGATAATCGCAAATACAAACCCCGTTGTTTTTATTGTATCTGCTAAACATGAAACTAAATTTGAGAAAGTTAATTTTCGACGAACGGCTGTTATAATCAATGCGCCTGCCGCACCTACTGCAGCTGCTTCTGTTGGGGTAAATAAACCTTCATACATTCCACCTATAATAACAACAAACAAAATGATGATCCAAATTATTGAATTAAGCGATTGTAGTTTTTCTTTCAACGAAAATTTTTCAGACGGTGGACCATGTTCAGGTTTAAATATTATAAATGTCATGATTGTCAGAATAAAAAGCAATACTAAAATGGCCCCTGGTAAAATACCAGCAATTAATAATTTCCCTACTGATTGTTCGGTCATCATACCATAAATAATAAACGCAGTACTAGGAGGGATTAATATGCCTAATGTACCTCCTGCAATGATAGACCCCGAGCTTAACAAATCCGTAAATCCGCCTTTTTTCATCTCTTTAAACGCTATTGTACTCATTGTACTTGTGGAAGCAACACTAGACGCGCATGCAGCTGCAAATAATCCTGAAGTAACAACTGTTGAAATTCCTAAACCACCCTTTAAATTCCCGAACCATTTACGAAATGTATCAAACAGTTGACTTCCTACACCAGCCGTCATCAATAGATACCCCATTAGAACGAACAACGGGAGAACACTAAGTGTATAGGAATTAACCGTGTGCCAAAGTATCGAATCAACCGCAGAAGCTAACACTGTCGGCCCTTTTAAATATAATATCCCACAGATTGCTGCTAAGCTAATTGATAAAGCTATTGGAATACCTAGTGCCATTAACAAAAACATTAAGAGTATTCCTAAAAAACCAATTAAAGTAAAAGACATTTTGGATCATCCTTTCCCAAATTTTACGATTCCCTGGGCTAGTGAGGTTAATGACCAAATAATCAGGCCAAGACCTATTGCAAAAGTCAGAGGATATTGCGGAATAGACAATATTTCCGTAGATGCTTTAAATTCAAGCATATAAAACTTGGAATACTTCAACATCACAATTCCAAGCGTTAAATTCACTAAAAAACCTATAAATAGACTAGCTATCTCAATCACCTTTTGGGTCGTAGGGTTAACTTTTGTTAATAAAATATCTACATTCAGATGACCTTTTTCTTTTTGTACATAGGCAAAGCTAAAGCTAACAATAATCACTACCAAACTTCGAACGATTTCAATATCCCCCATTATTCCATTGCCAAAAGCACGCGAAAGGATGCCTATTGTCACAAAAAGAACTAGGGATAATAGGGCCATCATTGAGATCCATTTGGACATTGAAACAAGTTTATCAACGAAACGAATAAGCACCATTATTAATTTTGATTCCCCTCTCCAAAAAATGTGAAAATACCCTAATAATAATTTTTCGGGGTGGCAAGCACCCCGATTAGTCCTATCAATGTAATAAATAAAAAGTGAATGTTGATTATATTGCATTTTAAAATAGGCGGAAGGATTCCGGTTAAGTTAGAAAATTCACCTGTTTCCCCTACAAATAGACGGATTTTTTTCTGTTAAACCATAAATCCCCTTGATTTTAAGGCCATTTTGGTTATTTAGACGGAAAGTCTCCGCCTATTTCGCCTTCAAAACACTACTTTTTCAATTTAAACGGAATTCCTCCGATTAAACGACTTCACCTACTGAAAATCAACAATGAACAAAACACAGCGCCATTATTAAAAAGGAGCTACTCCAGTTTCTTTAACGATTTGTTCTTTAATGTAATCAACCATTTCTTGACCATTAAAGCCATTTTTATCAGCATCAGCTATCCAATTTTCCCATGCCACCTTTGTATGCTGTTTGATTGAATTCTGATCCTGTTCTGATAGCTGAACGATTTCTCCTTTTCCTTCAACCTGCTCACTTAGAGTTTTCCATGCTTCATCATAGCTTGTTTCATAACTTTCATCATAAAGTGCCATTAGTTTCGGAAATAGGCTATCATCAAACATTGTTTTAAGATCATCAGGTAAGGAGTCATAGGTAGTTTTATTCATTACAATTGCCGATGAATTACTAAATAACGGGAAATCAACAATATGTGGTGCTACTTCATAAAACTTGTACGATACCCCACCACTTACACTGTAAATGACGGCATCAATGGTTCCTCTTAACAACCCTTCATAAGCTTCTCCAAGTTCAAGAGATACTGGTTTAGCACCCCAACTTGTTATAATGTCATTCCAATGTGAACCAGGTGTACGAATCGATAAACCTTGTAAATCATCAATAGATTTAATCGGCTTACTAGAATAAATAACATAGGGGTCTGAAGCTGTCGGAACACCTGTATAATAAACATTGTTAAAGGTTAAACCTTCACCATATTTATCAAGAAACTCTTTAATCATTTTCGTTCCTACTGCAGGGCTGGATACAGCAAACGGTAGCGAAGACCAGGTTCCTAAAAAATACGGCGTATTGTAATAATAGTTAAAAGGAGCTTGACCTAAATCATATTTTCCTCCCATTACATCCTGCACAACAGTTGTGTTAGGACCAAGTACAGCCCCATCATGAATTTCTATTTCCACTCTGCCATTTGTTTCTTTTTCTACAAAATCCTTCCATGGCCCAAGTACTTTTGTTCGAATATTATGTGTTGCTGAAGTCCAATTGTTTACTGTAATTATAATCTTCTCAGTTGATTCCGATTTATTTTCATCCGTGTTTTCCACAGTAGTGCTGTTATTAGCACAACCGACTAACGTTGATACTACAAAAAAGACCATTAGAAAAGAAAGAAATGACTTTTTGACTATTTTCATAGATTACACCTCTTATATTTATCATTTTTAAAATAATAGATTTTATCCATAGATAACGCTTTCATTAAGTATAGTAAGAAAGTTAAAAACCGACTTTCTCACCGAGTTTAAGCTTTTTCGCATATTCCCTAAAGGCTTCTACTGATTTAAGTTTATGTCCCCTTACATATTTTTCAATTTCATCAAAGGAGGCATCTGAGTTTATCAGACGTAAAATTTCCTTATGATCCTTTAAGGATTCCTCCGCTCGATTGGGGATGAAAATAAATATACTTTTTCTAATAAAAGCTAGTTTTGTTCTTAGTACATTAATTAAATCAATCAATGCTGTATTAGGACATTTTTCATATAATTTTTCATGAAAGGAACGATTTAGTTGGTCAAATTTTAATAAATCATTGGTTTCATAAAGACTTTTTTCCATTTCTTCGATCATTTTCGTTAAGTCATTAATCGTGGCATGATCTATAAGGGGCTTAGCAAGGGCTACAACGTATCCCTCTATTAATGCAAATGCTGTAATGGTATCAGCGTATGTTTGGTCATCAATTTTGATCACGCTGGCACCTACATTTGGAACATACTCAACTAAGCCTTCTGTTACTAATCTCCTTATTCCTTCTCGAACGGGGATTACACTGCAGTGCAATTCCTTTGCAATATTATCTGCAACTAATCGATTTCCAGCACCATAATTCCCATTTAGAATGTTATTTTTAATATGCTGATAGGCAATTTCTTGTTTTCCTCCCATATCCTCATCCCTCGTATCATAGTTATTCATCCAGAAAGCAGTTACTCTGCTTTCTAGATTTTATATCTCTTTCCATGTACTCCATTGTATGTTATCGTTTTTCATAGGGACTCCTCTTCCTTGTATGTGAAAGTTTTCTCAGAACTGTATACAAGAAGAGAGTTCTTTTTTATAGAATCATAGATAAATTATCTGTAGGTAAGGTCGTTAAATCCAAGTGAATCGTCCTTTTAACCAATTCATAGAAGTTATCTGTTTTTCGAATAATATCAACTCGTTCACCTGTTAATACATTAACGTTAGTGGAATCCCCTCTGTTTCGACAAACCATTAGATTGGAGAATACTTCAAATTCATCGGTTTTCTCTGTTGCTTTTACTGTAATATTAGAAAAAAAATGGCGAACACGTGAAGGAGGGTCCTCCGCCCATGCATGCTTGGTATCCAGGCGTTCAATCCGTTTTTTTAGGGAAAAATAATCCTCAAAAAAATGATAAGAAGTGTTGCTAAATTCATTCCCGTCCTTTTTATACTTTGTTGTTCTAATAGGAACACGATAATCTATGTCTTCCGATAGTAACGAAAGCCAATCATGAAACATGCGATCATCTAGTAGTTTTGATTCTAAATGAAGAAATTGTGTGATTTCAAAATAAATGTCAGAGCTTATACTACTGAATTGTAGCTTTGTTTGTGTATTCAAAACGATCACTCCTTACAAAATAATTCTATTACCCTTTGTTTTGTTACTTTTCCATATATTCCATCCATTTTTTCATAAAATATCGTGTTCCAACATCACTTTTATTGGTTGTATAGGCAAGCCCAGGACCTGGCCAATCTTTGACAAGTTTACTTTCGCTGTCGTGCACACCACCATGAATA
>JAENZK010000216.1 GCA_016841285.1 Guptibacillus hwajinpoensis
TAAACGGCTTATAGCCGTGGAGCAAACCACCCTTTGGAAGGGTGGTTATGATTTTCAGAAATGAAGACTATTTCTCTTGCATTCAAACTAAGTTTTGGTCTTCATTAACGTTATGAAGACCATTTCTTCTGCTTCCAAGCTGAGTTTCGGTCTTCATTGATCTTATGAAGACCACTTCTTCTGCTTCTAAGCTAAGTTTTGGTCTTCATTAACGTTATGAAGACCATTTCTTCTGCTTCCAAGCTGAGTTTCGGTCTTCATTGATCTTATGAAGACCACTTCTTCTGCTTCTAAGCTAAGTTTTGGTCTTCATTAACGTTATGAAGACCATTTCTTCTGCTTCCAAGCTGAGTTTTAGTCTTCATTGATCTTATGAAGACCATTTCTTTCTCTCTCAACCTAAGTTTCAGTCTTCATTCAATGGTTACTTCGCGTTCAATAAGGTGATTTGAAAAGTTGATGTGGTATTTCCGTGGGCGGTACCGTGAAATGTTGTCACGTATTAATCACCCTCCTTAGTGTCTATCTCGCTCTTTTGAATAGATATTTGTTGTTTTTTAGTTTCAAAGATTTTTGTTGAAATTTCATTTAATTTATTAAGGAATCTGTTAAATCCAAAACCAACAAAGAAAGCAATACAAACTTGGGCGTACGGATCATCCACATTGTCTGTAATTTCAATCATTAAAATTCCGCTCTGAATGATGGTGACAGCGATGATTGCCGTTCCTGTTGCAAATAAAGGATAAAAAATATACATAACCCAGTCTCGGTAATTGTTTAATTCATTCTCCCTATAATGTGTGCAGAACATGTAAAGATGTCGCAACGATCCACCAATTGCACCAGCTAAGAAATAATATAAAGACATTTTAATGTCCGATAACATCGGGAATGCATTGTCAAACACTCCAATCCACAACGCTCCAATCGCAAAAAAACTTCCGAAAAATAACAGTGAAAGGTACGCAAGAATTAGTAACTTTAACCATCTATTCATAGGGTCACCCCATTTATAACTAAATATGCGATTCACAAAGACCATGTGATTTAGTTTATGGACGAAAAATAAATTTTGTGACAATGGGGATAGACTGATAAAAACAGCCCTAAGTAGATATATTTTTTCGCCAACCGCATAATACGGTTTAAACCTTAAACATTTTACATGTAAGTATAAAATATGGAACGAAACAAAAAATATATTAAGACATAAATAATGAAAGGAAATTTTAATTATGGACTTAAACTTAATTTGGCAAGCAATTCTTATTTTTGCGATAGGAACCATAATTTTAAGAATTAGTGGAAGAAGATCGATTTCTCAGATGACTATTCCCCAAACCGTTATCATGATAGCAATTGGTACACTTCTTATTCAGCCGGTCACTGGGAAGGGACTTTGGGCAACCTTTGGTGTCGCTATAGTATTAGTACTAAGTTTAATTCTTACGGAATACCTTCAATTAAAATTTGATGGAGCCGAGTCAGCTATTTCTGGTAAAGCTATTCCAGTAATTGAAAAAGGCAATTTAAACGAAAAGAATCTAAAAAAACTACGACTAACCGTAGATAAATTAGAAGAACGACTACGACAATCAGGGATTGCTGCGATTAATGACGTCGAATTTGCGACACTTGAAACTAGTGGACAATTAGGATATACGTTAAAAAAAGAAAAACAACCTGCAACAAAAGAAGATATTCAAAACCTTATTCAATTGATTGAAAATGGTCATTTGATGGCTGCCCACAATCAAACATCAACACAAGATAATATCTTTACTGAAACCTTAAATAATATTCCCATTCCCTCTGATATACCCAAACATTTACAATAATATATTTTAATCTGAATGTTGATTTAACTGGGTATGAAAAAACGGAAAAATTCCGGCTGAATTGGAAAATACCCATATTTCATTAAAAATAAGAGGAGCTTTCCGTTTATATGATCCAAATCATTGGATATTGTCATATTTAGAGCAGTTAATCGGATATGCTCCGCTTATATCCGCTTCTTAAGCTCCTTTAATATACATTAGCAGGAAATTCTCCGCCTATGAAATCTCATACTACAACAAAATCGATACGGAGAGTGCGAAATGCTTTGTAAACTACTTAATGAACAAATTCGTAATTTGCAATTAAAAGCAAAATAGCAAGGGATCACCCTTGCTATTTCTCCAACTCTAATACCACAAGTATATCTCCTCCTTCGAAGGTGAGTTTTTCTTTATATGTGACAAATACCAGATTCCCGTTTTTACGTTTAATACACAACGGTATTCCATTTAAATTCAGTTCTTCTTTTAGCATCGTTTGTTTATTTTTAATTTCAATATTTTTCATAGTATAGCCAATGTTGACTTTTTTTTTTAATTCCGTAAATGTAGCCCCTTCACCAAATAATAAATGGGCTTTAATAGCAGGTGGAATCACTTTCTGTTCCGTTTGTCTCGTTTCAATAGACAGTGAAAATGTATTGTTATAACCGAATTCAGGGATATAGGTTTGACAAACAAGCGCATTATACGCTGCGTCCCCCTTCATAGCTAAAATTGTATCATAAGGGGTCATGTCTATTTCGAAATCACTATGCTCCGAGAGAATTTCTCCGTGGTAAGTGGCAATTCCGAGCTTTCTTGCACGATACAAATGATCTTCGGACGTATCAGTTATCAGGACCGAAGTGCCAATTTCTTTTAATTGGTGTGCAAAAGCGATGGAAAAACTGCTGGCACCCACAATCACAACGCCTGAAGAGTCGGTATTAGCCAAACCCAACTTTCGAGCAAATGGACCGATTGAAAAACCATGAACACAAACTGTAATAAAAACTAATGCTAACGTAAGCGGGGTTAAAATGGAGGCATTTTGATAGCCATCTTCTGTTAATAATGCGGCAAAATACCCCGAAACTGTTAATGCAACGATTCCTCTTGGTGCAATCCAGCCTACAAGTGTTTTTTCTTGTAAAGTCAATTCAGTCCCAATCGTTGATAACCAAATAGATAACGGACGAACAAGAAAAAGCATAGTTATGACAAATAAAATAATGGGCCACGTGAAAATATTCATAATCGTTTCTGTTGTAAGGGATGCCGTCAACAAAATAAAAACTGTAGAAGTAAGCATTACTGAGATATTTTCCATGAAATGACCAATACTTCCAATAGAGTGGACATATTTTTTGAACCGTGCTAATGTTAGCCCCATAATGGTCACAGCGAGCATACCAGCTTCATGCATAATGAATTCACCAAATGTGAAACAAATTAAGACTAAGCAAAAGATAATTGGGGATTTCTGATATTCAGGGAACAATCCTTTACTTACCAAAAGACTAACGAGTAAACCAATTGCATACCCGACTGCAATTGCTGAAAAGGAATTGATGAAAAATGGTAGTAAATCACTGAATTCAAAAAATTCCGACGTGGTTATTTTAATAATCTCGTAAGCAAATAAAGCAAGTAATGGACCAACTGGATCAACAATAATGCCTTCCCATTTCAATACCGAAGAGACTCGGGGTTTTAATTTGGCCTGCCTAAGTAATGGGATAATGACAGTAGGGCCCGTCACAACAAATAATCCGCCAATGATAAAAGAAATCTCAAGACTTAGCCCGGCAATAAAATGGGCGGATAAAGAACCCCCAATCCAAGCTAAAATGGTGCCCAGGGTCACGATACGAAATACGGACTTAGAGATACCTTTCAGTTCGCGGATATCGAGGCTTGTACTGCCTTCAAATAAAATTAACGCAACGGCTAGGGAGATGAAAGGATTATAAAGCCCACCTAGCCCTTCCTGTGGATTGATAGAACCTAGTACTGGACCAATCAAAAGACCAGCAATCGTCATGATCACAATAGATGGCCATTGAATCCTCCAGGCTAACCACTGTGAGAAAATCCCGATTGAAATAATAATAACAATACTAATTAAAGTAAATTCTTGTTGAATATAAATCACCCTCTTAATAAGGTTTCTGATATATTCTTATCATTGATAAAATCTCCGTTATTTTTTCCAAATAAGGAAATAAAATGCACGCCCCTGAATGTGGAAGGGTGATTAAAAAATGGTCGGGAATTATTTTAAAATGGCTTCTACGTTCTGGAACACTAATCATTTACGTTAATATCCTGATAATGGAGGTGTTTCATGTGAGAGACTCGATCAAGCAAATTGCTCAACAGTTTATCGTTTCCCACTTTCCTGAATCAGATATAGTCTGGATAGGTGGAAGTGCTGTTTCTGGAAATTTAACAACAGAATCTGATATTGACTTAGTTATAATTGATGAAACAGAATCACCAAGACTTGAATGTTTTCACTTTCTTGGATGGAAAATAGAAGCATTTATTTATACGGCTTTATCTCTTGAGTTTGAATTTCAAACAGCAAAATATAGAGGGATGTCCACCATTATTAAAATGTGTGCCGAAGGTCTACTTATTGAAGATAAACAAGGGAATGGAAAGGAATTCCAAAGGGCGGCAAGAACACTTTATGAACAAGGTCCGCAACTTTGGGATGAGGGCAAAATAAATGAAGCAAGGTATCAAATTACAGATTTATTGTCAGACTTTAGGAGTTCAGAAGACTTTGGTGAAAGTTTATTTATTTTAAATAAGATAATAGATACGGTAACTGAACTGATCTTAAGGGCAGATGGCAATTGGTTTGGTGTTGGAAAGTGGATGGCTAGAAACCTTAAATCACATGATAAAGATATGTTTAATAAACTAGTTCAATATACAAAAACGTACATGAACACAAATGATAAAACGGAACTAATTTCATTCATTCAATCAACACTTGATAATTATGGTGGAGAATTATTTGTTGGTTATAAAGGATTTCTTTTGTAGATAAAAGGGTTTTGGAGCATTTTATAAAAACAGGGTTTAACTACAATTGTGATCTTAACCATAGTAAGCATACTACCTATGAATTCGAACGCACATAAAGAGTCCACCTACAGGAAAAAGGTATGATACCTCATTATTTGAGGGAATCATGCCTTTTTTTCTGACTGAACCTCTCATTGACTTAAGTCAATGTCGACTTGTTTAAAATGTTTGAACTGACTCGCTTTAACCTTTGAGATATCTATCTTTTTAATACTCAATCCATGATAATTAAGCTTTCTGTCAATAATGGAAATCAACAATGCCAGTGCCGCTTGGCTAGTGATCTTCCATATTGTTTCTTGCTAATTATTTTCCGATCTTTTCATTGACGATACGATTATATGGAATAAAGCATAATTGAATTACACATTCAAATATAAAGATAATAATTTTGTAGGACAATGGGTTGCTAGTACAAAATATTACTTAAAAGTTTTGATGTATTATCAAGAGTTAAAGTGAATTTTATTGACAATCAGTTTAAATGTAACTAAGATGATTACATGTAACAGAAATGTTTACATCTTAATTTTAAAAACAAAAAAATTTAACCATTTAATTTGGAGGGATTAGAGAATGAAAATTTTAGTAACTGGAGCAACCGGCAAATTTGGTACTAAAGTTGTTGAAACGTTATTAAAGACTGTTCCAGCAAGTCAACTTGCTGTCAGTGTTCGGAAACCAGAGAAAGCGGAAGTTTTTCGAACTCGTGGAGTAGAAGTTCGGCACGGCGATTTTGATTATCCTGAAACATTGGATTCCGCTTTTGCAGGTATTGATCGTTTGTTAATAATTTCGGCGGATGGAGACAATGAAACAAGAATTCGCCAACATTCCAATGCAGTTGCAGCAGCAGAGCGTGCTGGAGTTAAATTCATTGCATATACAAGCTTAGCGAATGCACAGGAAAGTCAAAACTTATTCGCTCCAACCCATAAAGCAACAGAAGAAGCAATTTTAAAAACAGGAATTCCTTACTCTTTCTTACGTAATAACTGGTACTTGGAAAATGAAATTCCGAGCATTCAAGGGGTTCTTGCAGGTGCTCCTTGGGTCACGTCAGCTGGAAACGGAAAAGTAGGCTGGGCATTACAACAAGATTATGCAGAGGCTGCAGCTGCGGTACTATCTGGGAATGGGCATGAAAATACAATTTATGAGCTTTCAGGTAGTAAATCATTGACTCAGGAAGAACTGGTGTCTGAACTTGGAAGTGTACTAGGTAAAGAAGTAATTGTGAAACAGGTTGATGACACCACTTATGCTAATATTATGAAAGAAGCTGGTGTTCCGGATTTTGTTATTCCAATACTTGTTGACATCCAAAGAAGCATTCGAGAAGGCACACTTGATTTTGTAAGTAATGATATCGAAAAACTTCTTGGTCGTCCGGCTACGCCAATCAGTGAGGCTTTAAGCCAAGTGTTGAACAATATTCCTCAGATTGAAAACTAATCTTTTCAAATCGGGCCTGGTTAATATGCTTTAGAGGCATTTATATTCTAGACTATCTAGAATAAATGATTCTCTATAGGAAATATTGTTAATTGCCATTCAACATGGATATTCGTAATCAAAGTACTGCATTTCTATCTAAAATCCCATGCAGGCTCTTCTACCTAATCCGTTTCTTAACCCCCTTTTTTGGAAAAGATATAAATATAGAAGAGTGGAAAGGGGAGTATACATGCTTCATTATACAAGAAAAGGGACAGGCGAAAATCTTGTGCTTGTTCATGGGTTTTTAGGGGAGAAGGGGATTTTTGACAAAGTGATCGAGGATTTCATTGAGCAATATGATGTAATTGCGGTGGATTTGCCTGGTCATGGTCAAAGTCAGCTTGAGATAGATAAATATTCAGTTTATGATTATGCGAAGGCTGTTGTTGAAGTCTTAAATCATGAGGGTGTGCAGGATGCAACGTGGCTTGGTCATTCGATGGGAGGGTATATTGTGTTAGCGGCACTAGAAAGAAATATAGCCCCTATTAAACGTGCAATATTAGCATATTCCTCTGAATCGTCTGACACCGAGGAACAAAAGGAAAAAAGGACAAAGCAACAACAACAAATTCGTAAAAATGGCGTTGAACGTTTTGTCGACCAAGTGATTGACAACTTCTTTAGTAAGAATGCTAAAAAAGAAACTATTGATGTTGCTCGTCTAATAGCGTATCGAGCTTCAGAAGCGGGACTTATTGCTGCTCTTGAGGCCATGAAATCTCGTCCAAATCAGCATGATTTTATCGAACAAGCAACTTTGCCGATTTTAATCATTGAAGGTTCCGAAGACAAAATTGTTAAACCGATCGATACCCAAAATCCAAATCTATATAAAACCATTACGAGAACTGGTCATCTTGGCATGCTGGAAGATCCGCAGGGCTTTGTCCAAGCAATCCATAAGTTTATGTCCAAGTAGAGTCAAGATTCTTTTAAGAAAAGGAACAAGAAGTCCCATATTTGGCGACAAATCTTGTTCCTTTTTATAATTTACTATAGAATTAAGTAATTCATACACGTCTATGCTACCAGTTCGAAGCATCGGTTGACAGTTGAAAATATAATATTATATAATTATCTCGAATCCGAGATAATAAAGAAGAGGAATGGTAAAGGTGGAGGTTAATAACAAAAAACAATTAGAAGAGGATTTGTCTCTAAAGTTATTTATTGTTTTAACACGAGCTTTACAATCGATAAATAAGCGTGTTGAAGAAGACATCAAGCGATTGGGACTAAATCCAACAGAGTTTGCAGTTCTTGAGTTGATTTATAGTAAAGGGGATCAACCAATCCAAAAAATTGGTGATAAAGTTCTTATCGCAAGCAGCAGTATTACTTATGTGGTCGACAAATTAGAAAAGAAAAAATTACTGGAAAGAAAACCTTGTCCGAAAGATCGCCGAGTCACATATGCAACGATAACAGTAGAAGGAACTAAATTTATGGACGAGGTCTTTCCTAAACATAGGGCAGCCATTCATGAAATATGTGGTGGATTAGATTCCAACGAGAAAGAAGTTTTAATCCAACAGTTAAAAAAATTAGGGTATCATGCTAGTGGGGAA
>JAENZK010000217.1 GCA_016841285.1 Guptibacillus hwajinpoensis
CCTATGCAGGTGAAACTACAGCAAAGGAAAAGCCAAAAATCACCCATTCATGGGCTAGTGATGAATTAAACTTCTTACTGGAAGCAAATATTATTAAAGTAGAGGACCCTGCTTCGTTTAATGCAGACCGTACCGTATCGAAAGGGGAAGCATTAGAAATTTTATATAAATCTCTTGCTAACTTTTATGATTATCAACCGCGGTTTAGAGATATAGGACAAGAAAAGCAGCCAACCTATGAAAATATTAAACCCGATCATCCACTATACAATATTATTGAACGGGCTGCTGAACAAAAGATTATTGATCCATCGCTTAAAATATTTAATGTAGACGAAAAACTGACAAAAGAAGAATTAGCCTACTGGTATGCACGCGCGCTAGGCCTACAAGTTGTGGCTGACCACAAAAATATCTTTGCGATGAACTATAAAGATGTAAAGGAAATGAACGAAAAGTATCTAGGTCACATTGCCTTAGTCGATGGTCTTGGTGTTTTTAAAAACGACGATAAACAACAATTCCAACCGAAAAAAGAAGTTACCCTAGCAGAATTAGCTTTTTCAAACGTTCGACTAGCGAAAATTGCGGCTGAGATGAATGTGAATTTTAGATAAAGATTGAATCAGAAAAAGTGTCTTGGGCTTTTGTACAGTCCAAGACACTTTGAATTTATTTGATGACGCCACGCTCTAAAATACTCACATCAGCTTTTACTTTTATATCCACATTTGGATAGATTTCACTCCAGTTTTCATCATTATAATTTCTTGTATGGTGTCTAACTTGATAGCCAATTCCTACAGGGTCAATTCCCATTTCTTGAAAGGATAGTAACATTTCTTTCGTCTTTTTTTCGATATTTTTTTCTATCTGCTTCTCAATATCATTTATGTATTTATCAGGGATGTAAGGGCCGCTGTATTCTCTTATGATTCCCTTGAATTTTATATTGATTGTTATGTTTGGTGGCAATCCTCCTTTATTATGTTTGATGTCAAATTTTCTTGAGGAGGCAACATTTGTTAGAAGTGCTCTCTTTCTATTATCAAGTTTTATAAAAAACACTCCTTTTTTAAAGTCTTGGACCATACTCCTTAAATAAAATAATTCTTGTTGTGGAACAAGATCTACCATTTTGTCTTTTTTAAATAGCGCCATCCCTTTTACCTTTACTCTGTTATCTCTTTTCTCCAATAAAGGTAAAAAAGGATCCATTCCTTTGACATAATAGGAAAATTCAAATGTATGCAAATTGGTTTCAGGAAGATTGCTAAAATTAGTATTTTCATCAAGTAAATTTGATATATAGATTCCTGTTGGTTCATCCGTTTTCAGTTTGTGGAACAAATTTTCCGTGGAGCCATCGAAAATAGCAAGTTTGATCCTAGAGCCAACGTTAGGGTCTCTTTGAAGACTATCAATATACCTTAAAATTCCATTTTTTTCAGCAAGTTCGCGATTATACAAAACCACTTGAAGCTTCCCGCTCAATAACGGTTTTGAAGATTCGGCTTCCAATTTATCTCTATTTTGATATATTAATGATGAGGTATTGGAAAAAGCCAAATTTTCTATCGTTTTATCAGGTTTATAAAAAGGGGCAACTACGGTACCAGTAAATTGGTTTTCATCAACATAGTCATAACCGACAGCCATGACTAAAAAAATCTCGTCAATAACTTGTTTTGGTGCCGCAATTTGCGGGACCATGCTAACAACTAATAAGATTATAAAAAGGATAAATTTTTTCATTTACTTTTCCTCACTTTTACCACAATCGCGTGAATCATAAAAAGGAGAGGAAGGTAAATTAAATTATAGTACTTACCAATAGTAGAAACATTGTTACTTAGTGCACTTATATTTTCTCTTTTTTCAATATATATACAGCTTATATAGACAATGACTAAAATTATAATTAGAAAATATTTTTGCTTAAAACCAAACACTCTTTTTCCAATCCTGCTTGCAGCCCATAACAATATTGTGATATTGGGCAGGATGACTAATAGCCATGTAGAGATTCCAATAAACTCGAATCTTTCAACAAATGGTAATTCAGCAATTTTCCATAATCCCAATGTCGGCCATGTTACAATTTTTAGCTGATCGGCACTATAATAAACGATGGTAACGATTTCGATAAAAAGGTATAAAAGAGTGGTGGCAAGTGTCCCTAAATGTGCCCATTTTTGTGTATGCATCCCATCTTTTACATATGGATGAAACACTAATAAAATTGAGAAACCTAAATAACTTAACGTCATTTTCAATGAGGCTGAGAATAATGGTTGGATCTCCACATCGAAAAACGGGCTAAGATTTTCCCACCTAGCAAATTTAAGTGGAAAAAGAAAGGTTAAAACCAAGTAGGCTGGTAAAATCATGCTAAAGAAACTAATCCCAACGACTGTACGAAACCCACCCATAACGACATAATAGGTGAGCATGATAAATGGTAGGGCTAGGCTCCACGTTGTAAGGTCTGGGAAAATCCATACTTGTACCACTTCGATATAACCTCTTAAAACCGTGATGGAAGTAATTATAAAATAAAACATTACCCCTATATTAAAAACATTCCCAAGCCATTTACCGAAGGCCTGGTGATGAATATCAATTAAATCACCTCTACTGTTGCGAATCAATTTATACAAAATCCATATTATTCCATGTACAATTAACCCTGCTATGATAACAGCAATCCATCCATCATGACCAGCTTGAAGTAAAAACGGTTGAAACCCTAGGACACCGATACCAATTTGAACAGATGCAATGATATAAAAAACTAAAAAGGGAGAAACTTGAAACCTTTTATCGATTGGTTTTAACATTCACACCCATCCTTTACTGATGCAAATCAGGTATTATTCGTCAATATCCTTATTTTTAAATGCTTTTTCTTTACTGAATCGCTGTTTATTTTCTGTCTGAACTGCGATCGGTCTTTTCGATTGAAAGACAAAAGGTAAGCGAATAATCGAATCTTTTAGATCTGCTACCCTTGGTGGATATAACGGCTCCAAATAGGGTCTTCCAAAAGATGTAAGCCGTAATAAATGTGTAAGAAAAAAAGTAAAACATAACACGATTCCTACGAGCCCCCAAACATGAGCAAAAAGTAAAAAAGGAAATCTTAAAAGACGAATGGTGTTGCCCATTTGGTAAACAGGTGTTGTAAAAGAAGCAAGTGCAGCAAGTGCGATAATGATTAATAAAACATTACTCGTTAAACCTGCCTCCACAGAAGCTGTTCCAATTACAATACCGCCAACAATACCGATCGTTTGCCCTACCTTGGTAGGAAGTCTTGCCCCTGCTTCCCGTAACAGTTCTATAACTAGTTCAAGAACTAAAGCTTCCAAAAACGGTGGAAAGGGGACTAGTGCTCTTGATGACACAAGGGTATTCATTAAATCCTTTGGCAGTAATTCAAAATGATGGGTAAGGACCGCAACATAAGTTGGCGTCATTAATAACGAAAACGCGACTGAAAAAACGCGAATTAAACGAAAAGCAGACGCAATATGAGGATTTAAAAAATAATCCTCAAAGGAAGAGAAGTAATCAATTAATGTTGTCGGTGCGACTAACGTGTGTGGTGATCCATCGACAACAATAACAATTTTCCCTTCAGCTAAAACAGCCGCAGCACGGTCGGGCCTTTCCGTATCAAGGATAACTGGAAAAGGAGAATGATGATTATCCGCGATCATTTGTGTAAGATAAGAGCTATCAATTATTTGGTCGAATTCAAGGTCCCTAATTCGTTGAATCACTGTATTTGCATTTTCTTTATTTGCAATTCCATCAATGTAGAGCACCGATATCTGCGTATTTGAAATTTCACCCACTTGAACGGTTATAACCCTTAAATTAGGACTAGGAATTCTTTTTCGAATCAAATTAATATTAGTATCAATAGATTCAACGAAAGCTTCTTTTGGGCCTATGACACTAAATTCAACTTCTGGAGCGGATATTTGGCGACCTTCATTTTTTTGAGCTTGAACGATTAAAAATTGTTCCGGCTTGTCCTTATCTAAATAAATCAAAATCGAGCCCGTTAATACTTGGGAAGAAATCTCTTGCATATCATTTGAAATGATTTTATTTTCACACGGTATAGTAAGGCTCAAAGCTTCCAGATTTTTTAAAGTTGATTCCGTTAAAAAGGGCAGGATATCCCGATGTAACACTTCTAAATCAATTAAAGATTTAAAATAGGAAATAAAATAAGAAACTGTGCCGATTTTATTTTCAAATGTAAGAAAATCATTGGACTGTTTAAATTGTTGAAATATAGTTGGTGTAGAAGTATTTCCATTACGTGCATTCTTTTTAAAAAACATAAATTCTTCTCCTTTAAAGAAGATATAAATTCCTTGTTATCTTTTACCGTTATTGGAAATTGTATTCGGCTTTGGGCATAGTAGGGAAATATATTGTATAATGTAAAAAATGAAATATAGATCTTGAAAGGAAGAAAAAATATTTATGCAAATTACTAGTCATACAGTTGAAAAACTTGAGGATCCAACTGGAATCTTGGTAGGGGATCGATATGAGTTTATTTTACAAATTGAGGTTCCAGAAGATGATGAACTCTATTCTGAAAAAGGCGTTTATTTAAAAGCAATTATAGCTATTGTAGATGAGGCGGTGAGAGTCGCGCAATATCAATTCTTTGAGAATGTTACAAATGAGTACATAGATTTAGAGTTAGAGGATGATGAGAAGGAAGTCATTGCTGAATATTGTAAAGAGCACATTGCGTAAAAGTGGAATTCGGTTTTAATCGCTATGGAAAACTTTGTAATATGGTGGAATACCGATAGGATTCTACCCTAACAGCTATGCAAGACATAGTAATAGGGTGGAATAATGGTTGGATTCTGCCTTAATCGTTTTGCGGAACTCAGTAATAGGGTAGAATAAAATAACGACGGTATTCTACCCTGTTTATTTGTAGCAATAGTATTATACTATTTAAATACTTTCTTATTAACAGTATATTCATTGACTGCCTTTATAACGATATCATAGCCAATTCCTGGGCGATTTGGCACAGTAATCATTCCGTTATGAACAGTTACCTCAGGGCCTATAATATCTTTTTCCCAATAGCGAGAAGATGCGGCTGTATCACCTGGTAAACTGAAATTAGATAGTGTTGTAAGAGCGACGTTGTGGGCACGGCCAACACCAGCTTCAAGCATACCTCCGCACCAGACATCAATTCCTTTTTCCAAACATAGATCATGGATGCGCTTTGCTTCCGTTAAGCCGCCAACTCGACCAATTTTAATATTAATAATTTTACAACTACCTAATTGTATCGCTTTTCTTGCATCCTCATAAGAAAGAATACTTTCATCAAGACAAATGGGCGTTTTGATCTGTTTTTGTAAGATTGCATGATCAATAATATCATCGGAAGCAAGTGGCTGTTCGATCATCATTAAATTAAATTCATCGAGTGCTTTTAATCTCTCCGTATCATCCAAACGATAGGCAGAATTGGCATCAGCCATTAACGGTAAGGTTGGAAAGTGGTTTCGTACTTCTTTAATAATCTCAATATCTTGACCTGGTTTAATTTTAATCTTGATCCGCTTGTACCCTTCATCTATGGCTTTCTCAATCAGACCTATTAAATCTTCCTTATTTTTTTGAATACCAATACTTATGCCAACTTCTATTTCTTTTTTCTGACCACCAAGTACTGTTGCAAGTGGTTGTCCTTCACGCTTTGCATATAAATCCCAGATAGCACCCTCAATGGCCGCTTTTGCCATATTGTTTTTACGAATCCCTAGAAACATTTCATTTACAATATCAGGATGTTCTATATCTTTATGTAAAATAGAAGGGATGAGAAAATCCTCTAACACATGCCAATTTGTTTTTAAGGTTTCTTCATTATACCAAGGGGCGGTGAAGGCAACGGATTCCCCCCAGCCACTTTGCCCATTTTCATCTTTTGCTTCTACTAAAATAAATTCTTTATCCCGGATTGTTCCAAAGCTTGTTGTAAAGTCAAATTTCATATTCATTTTTAAATGGCGTAACACAACTTCTTTTATTTGCATAATTTTCACCTTCACTCACAAAATGATTACCCAAAAACACGAAGTTCTTTAATTAGACATTCCTTTACTAGTACATAATTATTGACAACACTGTCTTTATTCTTTTGGACGGCAACAGCAACATAGCTATTGTCAAAAAGCGTTTGAAATATTTCTCTACTTTTTAAACGCCAATGTAGTGCAAGCTCAAAATCTTCTTTTTTTAACTGTTGAAAATGAATAGGAACCGGGACAAGGATTTGTTCGTTTATCTGATTTTTAGAAATTCTTTCCAAAGTAGAAGTAACGTCCTTCAATTTAGGAAATCCTTTTTCTGTTATTTCAATCTGAAAGGGTGATTTTTCATTTTTGACTTCGATTTGTTGTTTTCCCTCAATAAACGGATTATTAAACCACCATTCCACCTTGAAACGGTCAGATGGAAGACCAGCATTTAAATCATCTATCATCTCTCCATAACAATTCTCAACATATGTACGGCAAATTGCGTGCAGCTTAGATAAATTAAAATAACCATTTCTACTTTCAAGCGGGTCATATGTCCATGTCATCATGTTGTAGCCCGTTTCAAGCGATTTTTGACGTTGCACTTCTTTTAATAGGGCTCCAATTCCTTTTTCTTGGTGTTCTGGGTGAATCCCAAGAATATGCGAGCATAAATAGGCCTGCCCATTTTTAAACCCAGCAAAGCCGTAACTAAATCCAACTAAGGTTTCATTTATATAGGCCCCAAGTATTAATCCTCCATTTTGAATAGAGGTGAACGTTTGGTGGAGGGGGATAGGGGGTTCATTCCATATTACATTTTCAAGTAGTTGTACGTCTAAAAGTTCGGAGTAAGTCGTTAACTCTCGGATCAGGATTTGTGGTGTCTCTGCAGGCACACTATTCTCCTCCTCAATTTAAAGTTCTTCTTTCATTATACAAAAAGGAAAAATTTGATGCACGTCAAAGCCATAATGGTGTTTCATCCCTAAAATAAAGATATAAACAAGAAAACATATAAAAAGGGGAAATAAACTATGAAAACTGTAAAATTTCAAACCGAAGAGCTAACATGTCCAAGTTGTATCAAAAAAATTGAAGGAGTGTTATCTAAACAAGAGGGAGTTTCAGAAGTAAAAGTCCTATTTAATTCTAGCAAAGTGAAAGTTACCTTTGATGAAGATTTTGTTACTCCGGAAAATCTTGCTTCAACGATCAAAAAATTAGGCTATCCAGTACTAAATAGTAAAGTATCCTAAGTTAGGAGGGAGGGGAAACGAATGAACAGAAAGAACAGAGCCACCATTGTATTATTATCAGGAATGTTATTAGGTGCTGCTTTTATATTTAATTTTGCAAACTTATTCATCTTCAAAAATACCGCATTAATTGCGGCCACCATCATGGCAGGCTACCCCATTGCTGTTAAAGCATGGCAGGCACTTCGGATGAAGGCATTTAGTATTGAATTACTCGTAACAATTGCCGTCATCGGTGCACTGTTCATTGGCGAATACGTTGAGTCAGGGGCTGTCACGTTTTTATTCTTATTCGGCGCGTATCTAGAAGCCCGCAGTCTGGAAAAAACACGATCTTCATTAAAATCATTAATGGACATGGCTCCACTAGAGGCAACTGTTAGTAAAGCTGGAAAAACGGTCGTAATTCCAGCTGATGAAGTTGAAGAAGGGGACCTGGTCCTAATCCAATCCGGTGAAAAAATTGCAATCGATGGAAAAGTCATCACAGGTCAAGCATTTGTGAACGAAGCTGCGATCACTGGGGAATCTGTTCCTGCCCGGAAACAAATAAACGACACAGTTTTTAGCGGAACTATTATCGATAACGGCTATATTGAGGTAATTGCCGAAAAAGTGGGAGAGGATACAACATTTTCA
>JAENZK010000218.1 GCA_016841285.1 Guptibacillus hwajinpoensis
CACTTTGGTGTGGATGGGCATTTATTCTATTTGGGATACCATGAGTAGCCCAACGTGTGTGTCCAATTCCTGCCTTCGCTTCAATTGTAACGTCAACCGCTTCACGAAGCTGTGCAATCCGACCTTTTTCCTTGAAAAATTGAACGCCATTTTCATTTAAGACAGCAATACCTGCTGAATCATAACCACGATATTCTAATTTTTCCAATCCTTTTAATAAAATTTCCTTCGTATCCTCTTGACCAATATAACCTACGATACCGCACATATAAACTTCCTCCTTGCCGGGACAAGAAAGAGGGGCTTTCTTGCCCCGCACTATTTTCATTAGTTATTTGTGTTTTGAAATCATACTTCACCGTTTGTGCAAAAAGTTGCCTCTTTGTTTTCGGAAAAGCTTACGGCTGTGATTCAACCGGGAGGCATCCGCCGACATTCGATGAACCTCCACCTCGTCAACTATTCTATCTCGTTCAGAATAGCTCTGGCGCTTAAAACTTACATTGTAAAAAGACTGACCTTCCTTTCCATTTTTGAATGAAGCAAATCATATCAATGTTACAATAGACCTACACAATCGTCAAACTATTTATTTTTTCCAACTATTAGAAAGACACGACTTCTAACCCACAATGTTCTTTCTTATACTGATATCCAACATAAAGTATATATTTTTATCAGTATATAAATAAAATATGCATAAACAGGTATTAAAGTACCTTTTATGCATATTTTATGTTTATTCTTATTGGGCTCCAAGTTCTTCTTGAACAACTGCCACGACTTTGTTTACATAGTATTCACAAAGCTCTTCTGTTTCAGCCTCAGCCATTACACGAATAAGAGGCTCAGTGCCGGATGGACGTACGAGTAATCGACCGTTCTCACCCATTTCTACTTCTACTTCTTTAATGATATCTTGAATTTTTTGGTTCGATTCAATTAAGGATCGATCTGTAACCTTTACATTTTCTAATAGCTGTGGGTACTTTACCATTTCACTTGCTAATTCAGATAGTTTTTTACGTGTAACCTTCATAATATTTACAAGCTGGATTGCTGACAGCATTCCATCACCCGTTGTAATGTAATCAAGGAAAATGATATGGCCTGATTGCTCTCCGCCTAAGTTATAAGTGTTTTTCCTCATTTCTTCCATTACATAACGATCACCGACAGCGGTTTGAACGCTTTTAATGCCGTTAGCTTCAATCGCTTTGTAGAAGCCAAGATTACTCATTACTGTAGATACAACAGTTTGTTTGTTTAAACTTCCTCTTTCATTAAGGTATTTCGCACAGATGTACATAATTTGGTCGCCATCAACAATGTTTCCACTTTCATCAATGGCAATCAAACGGTCGCCATCACCATCAAAGGCTAGACCAATATCAGCTTTTCTTTCTAAAACAAACTGCGCCAAGCTTTCAGGATGAGTTGATCCTACTCCTTCATTAATGTTTAAACCATCCGGATTGACACCCATTGTTGAAATATCAGCTTCTAAGTCTGCAAATAGATGTGGGGCCAATGATGAAGTAGCTCCGTTAGCACAGTCTAGGGCTACATGAATGCCTGAGAAGTCTTCATCAACCGTCTGCTTTAAAAACTGAAGGTATTTTTGTCCACCTTCAAAATAATCATTAACTTGTCCTAGATTGGCCCCTGTTGGTCTTGGCAGATCATCCTTTTCCATGTCTAACAGTTGCTCAATTTCATTTTCCTGTTCGTCTGTTAGCTTAAAACCATCTGGTCCGAAGAACTTTATCCCATTATCTTGAACGGGATTATGTGATGCTGATATCATAACTCCCGCTTGAGCTCCCAACGCTTTTGTAAGGAAGGCCACCCCTGGTGTTGAAATCACACCTAATCTCATAACCTCTGCCCCAATAGAAAGCAAGCCAGCCACTAGTGCTCCCTCTAACATATGACCGGAAATTCTTGTGTCACGCCCAATAATTACCTTAGGTGTAGGCATATTTTTCGTTAAAATATATCCACCGAAACGACCGATTCTAAAAGCAAGTTCAGGTGTTAATTCACTATTCGCAACACCTCGAACACCATCGGTTCCGAAATATTTTCCCATTATATAATCGCTCCTTTTGATACATCAAATACCCTTGGCGAAAATCGCCCAGATTGACTGGGCGCCACCATTGGCTTAAACCATATTTAGTTAGTCATTTACAATGTCGATAAGTGCCTTTGAAGGATTTAGCTCCCAGTGAACGTCTTGCGGACCTGATACAACCTCAATATCAACTTCATATTCACCCTTTGAATATCCGCCTGCGTTTAATCTGACATCAAAATCTTCGGGTCCAATACTATCAAGTAATTTTCTTGCTCCAAAGACTGTTAAATTTACAAGCCCGTCCTCCGGGGCAATAAAAGAAATTCCTTGCGTATTCGGTACACCATTAATTTTTATCGGAACATTCGTTAACGTCTTGGTTTCTTCCGGCTCAACGTCTACTTTTATCGTTAAGACCTCTGGACTTACTTTAATAGCCCCTTCAGGAACAGGTACTTTCACCTCAAGTGTTTGATCTTTTTCTATATCAGAAAGATTAACCTCTATATTTTCAATCATTTTTATATTTTCAAGATTTTCCTTTGTTCCATATACAGTTACTTCAGTTGGCGTTACATCAAACGATTGAATGCTTAGACCTTTAGGTAAGTTGCCCTTGCGGTTGATTTTGAATGGTACCTTTTTACCTGGTGGACTTATTGGCACCTTAACCTCTACAACTGCAGGAACAATTTCTAGTTTCAGCTCTTCACCATTATGATCGAATACTTTAAGCGGAACATCCATCTTAACAGTATCAGTTGCCCCAGCAATATCAACATAGCCTTCGACAAAGCCAATTTTTTGGACTTGATCTAATGAGCCTCTAATCGCGACACTATTTGGTACAGAAATCGGCTGATCTGCTGTATATCCTTCCGGTAATTTGTCCTCATTGATAATTTGAACTTTCACCGACATGATTTGTTCCACTTTTTCTTGGATCGTCACATCGACGATAGAAGGCTCTATTTTTACTGTTAAATTATCAGAAAAACCCCGATGATTAATCCGCACTTTATGTGGTCCCGCCGATAGATTTTGTAAGTCTACAAAAACCTCGTACTCACCTTGTGCTTCAATCGTTTTCACGATACTGCTGCTGCCTTCAAGCTGCACATTTACCGTTTGTGGGAGTCCCGATACGACGTATTTTTCCTGATTATAATAGACCTTAAGCGGAACGTTGGAAAGCGATTCATTTGATCTGCTCACCTGCGGCAGACTTCCAATAGGCGCAGGAGTATTGCCGGATTCCATATTAACATTGGCCCATAACATTAATGATAAAAACAGCGCCAGAATTCGAATAAACCATGGACTATTTAACCATTGATCAATTTTCATTCTTCTTCCCCCTCCAATTCCAAAGTGATGAGGAAGTTGCTTTCGTAGTCGTCATCGTTAATTCTTCTGTTAACATCTCCCTTAAAGTGTCCGCACTCAAATTACGATACAACTCTCCATTTTTTGTTAAAGAAATATTACCAGTTTCCTCAGAAACGATGATTGTAATACTGTCTGTTACTTCACTTATTCCTAGAGCTGCGCGGTGGCGCGTTCCTAACTCTTTAGAAATAAAGGGACTTTCTGAAAGAGGCAAGTAGCACGCTGCTGCTTTAATTTCATTTTCCTTCACTATTACAGCACCATCATGTAACGGTGTATTTGGAATAAAAATATTGATTAAAAGCTCTGATGTTACTTTTGCATTTAACGGGATCCCAGTTTCAATATAGTCACCCATACCCGTTTCGCGCTCAATTGACAATAAAGCCCCTATACGGCGCTTTGCCATGTATGTAATCGACTTGACCATCTCATCTATAGTTTTAGCAACCAGTTCTTCTTCAGGAACGGCACTTCTTGAGAATAACCGGCCACGACCCAGCTGTTCAAGAGCCCTTCTTAGTTCCGGCTGAAAGATAATAATAATGGCCAAGAACCCCCACGTTATCGCTTTATCCATTAACCATTGCATCGTAGTCAATCCAAAGAAACTACTCAAAAACCAAATTGCAAGGATTACTAAAATGCCTTTTAGTAATTGGACTGCCTTTGTCCCACGGATTAACATGATTAATTTGTAAATAACAAAGGCAACAAGAAAAACATCGATGGCGTCTCCGATGTAATCTAGAATTGGAAAGTTTCCAATAGGCATTTCCACACTTCCTCTTTTATAAAATCAACTTTAAGTTTTTATTACAGCCAATAACGAACCTATTATAACATATTTTGTATATGGTTACCTTTTTAGTGAAGATATAATTTCTGATAGTACAAAAAAGCTATCTTATTTAAAAGATAGCGCAATTTCTACTTTTTTAAACTAAGCCTAGCCATTATTTTTAGAAAAGTTTACTGAAAAAGTCCTTAATTTTGTACCACATCCAACCATAGAACTGGTCAATCTCTTCAATTTGACCCGTTACATTCCCGGCAGAGGCTAGATATTTATCACCATTAATGACAACGACATCACCTTGGACTTCCCCTTCAATTTTCAAATCTCCGTTTCTAACAATAACATCCCCCTCGACTACTTCTCCTTCAGGAACAATAACAGTATGACCTTGAACTTGAAGGTTTGATTGCTTGGAGACAGATAATTGATTATTGCTACTCCAGGTTGAAAATACACTTCCGGTCATTAAAATAACGAACACAGCCGCAGCTACAAGCATTGGATGGTCTTTAAACCATCTTCCGTAGGTTACAGTTGTTTTTTCTTTTGGTAGTCTAGCCATCACATTGGCGGTAAAGTTTAAAGGAGCCTGAATATGGGTCGTACTTTGAACCAATGCAATAGCTTTTTTTAGTTCCTGAAAATGACTATGACAACTTGTGCATTCTTGTAAATGCCTTCTTAATTGGTTTTCCTCTTCTGTTGCAATTTCTTGATCTAAGAATTTATGCATTAACTCAACATAGGTTTGTGAACATTTCATTCTTTTCACCCCTTTAAACATTGCGTAATCTTTTTCTTAATGCTTCCCTTCCCCTATGTATACGAGTTTTTACAGTCCCTATCGGTAAATCAAGAATATCCCCTATTTCTTTTAAGGATAGCTCCTCAATATATTTTAAAACAATAACAGAACGGTACATAATTGGAAGCTCGTTAATCTCCTGTTGAATCCATTCCTGAAATTCAAGGGTTTCTACCATCTCATCTGGCTGAGGCTCATCGGATGGAACTTGGGAATACATCGTCAGTCCCTCTGTTCCATCAATTTCCGCATCTAAGAAGTAATCCGGCTTTCTCTTTCTTAACCGGTCAATGGATAGATTCGTCGCAATCCGATATAACCAAGTAGAAAATTTCCTATTTGTATCATAGCTATTGATATTAACATAGGCCCTTATAAAAGCCTCCTGGGCAATATCCTCCGCATCATGAGCATTCCCGACCATTCGATAGCAAAGCTGATACACTTTGTCCTTAAATAGTTCAACGATCTCGGCAAAAGCATTTTGGTCGCCTTTTTTAACTTGTTTGATTCTCTTTTTTATTAAAGTATCCATTTACCTTTTCCCTCCGCAACTAGCGGTTATTATTATTACGGTTAACGAGGCAGATAAGTTTCATTTATATAATAACATTTTTTCTTTTTCCTTATTTTGTTAAAAAAACACACCTTACCAGTATAACAAATATTTTTTCATGTGTTTGAAAAATTATAAAAAAGGATATTCATATAAGTAATGATACTTATTTTTAGAAAGGATGTGGACATGTGGAGAAAAATAAAAGTAAGAAGGAATTATTATTAAAAAGAATCGAGGATACTAGACGGAAAATGGTGAAAACTAGTACCCTCTATCCGCTCCATTCTTATGAGGTAGTAACGGTCAGTGTAAAACTGGACAATCTACTTAATGAATGGGAATCATTATATGGAAAGATTGAAAAACGAAAGTCTTAGTTTAAGTGTTTCAATTTACTTAAGCTTTTCTCCGAATAAAGAACCCATTAATGCTACTGCCAATGATGCTGTTTTATTTTTCTCATCTAAAATTGGATTCACTTCAACAAATTCTGCTGAAGTAATAATATCCGCTTCAGCAAGCATTTCCATAGCTAAATGACTTTCTCTATAACTTAATCCACCAATTACTGGAGTACCAACACCTGGTGCATCACTTGGGTCTAACCCATCAAGATCAAGGCTCAAATGAACTCCATCGGTTTTGGCAGATAAATAGCTGATTGTTTCCTCAATGACGGCTGTCATGCCCATTCGATCGACTTCATGCATTGTATAAACACGGATGCCTTTTTCACGTATAAGCTTCTTCTCTCCATCATCAAGTGAACGGGCACCAATGATAACAATATTTTCAGGCTTCACCTTTGGAGTGTAACCGGCAATCTGAATTAAATCAGGATGACCAATGCCAAGACATATCGCTAATGGCATTCCATGAATATTTCCGGATGGAGATGTTTCAGCTGTATTTAAATCCCCATGTGCATCATACCAAATCACACCTAGGCTTTCATAATGCTTGGCAATTCCGGCTATGGAACCGATTGCAATACTATGGTCACCACCTAATACGAGCGGAAACCGATTGGCTTTAATCGTTTCATCTACTTTGGCGGCCAGCCTTTCACTTGCATCGGCCACTTCTTTTAAATTCTTTAAATTCGTGTCAGTTGCAATTTCTCTTCGTGACGGCCGTTTAATTTCTATATCACCGAGATCTTCAATATCATACTGTATAGCTTCTAAGCGTTCGACCACCCCTGCATAGCGAATCGCGCTTGGCCCCATATCCACCCCACGCCTTGTTTGTCCTAAGTCAACGGGTACACCTATTATTGAAATATTTTTGTTCATTATTACTCCCCCCATATTGCTATTTATTATTATATTAACGGTTGTGATGGGGATGACTCAACTAGACATAATTATGAATATATATGCAGGGGTTGTGGGAGTCTCATCTAGAGCTGGGCTGGCTTGGGACGGTAATATGGTTATGGGGATTAGGCAGGGCCTGATCGGACTGCTTCACTCTTTAGTGACCGGATGGTGGTTATTTTTCTATATTGGGGATCTAAGTGTGGCTTTAGTAACTGTGATTAACTTTTTTCTATGCTTCGGGGCTCTAAATCATTCTTTAGTGACCGGTGGGCCGTTAAATTGCCCAGTAGAGTCACTATCTTTAGCTTTAGTGACCGGGACACTACTTAGACACCCATTTTAGGAACGTTAAACTACTTTGCGTGACCGGAACTCCGCTTGAATCAGCAATTTAGGCACGCTCGGCTCCTGAACCTTCCCATTTCCTTGGTTCAGCATACATTTGGGGCAAGATAGATAGAATTGCACCTGAACTGAACAGTTTCGTGCAAAAGAAAAAAACGCTTAGAACCCATTGGTCTAAGCGTGATTGTATGTAGGTTGGTGGAGACTAGCGGGATCGAACCGCTGACCTCCTGCGTGCAAGGCAGGCGCTCTCCCAGCTGAGCTAAGCCCCCAACATAATTGGAGCGGAAGACGGGATTCGAACCCGCGACCCCCACCTTGGCAAGGTGGTGTTCTACCACTGAACTACTTCCGCGCTTGTTTAAGATGTAACTATATTTAGAATTCCTTTATGGAAAATGGTGGAGGGGGACGGATTCGAACCGCCGAACCCACAGGGAGCGGATTTACAGTCCGCCGCGTTTAGCCACTTCGCTACCCCTCCAGCATAATGGTGCCGGCTAAAGGACTTGAACCCTCAACCTACTGATTACAAGTCAGTTGCTCTACCAATTGAGCTAAGCCGGCATATAAATGGTGACCCGTACGGGATTCGAACCCGTGTTACCGCCGTGAAAGGGCGGT